>JBLIRM010000116.1:0-10870 GCA_049472295.1 bacterium
GGACGGAAAACCGACGAGCATCAACAACGTGGAGACCCTCGCAAACGTTCCGATTGTCATGCTGGAAGGCCCGGAGAAGTACGCAGAAGTCGGAACAGAGGAAAGCAAGGGGACCAAGGTATTCAGTCTGGTAGGCAAAGTCAATAATACCGGTCTTGTGGAGGTACCCATGGGTATGACACTCCGGGAGATCATCTTTGGGATCGGGGATGGTGTGCAAGGAGGCCGCCCATTCAAGGCGGTTCAAACCGGCGGGCCTTCAGGAGGGTGTATACCGGGATCAAAGATCGACCTGTCCGTGGATTTCGACCGGCTGACGGAGGCGGGCTCCATGATGGGCTCCGGTGTTATGGATGACACCACCTGCATGGTGCATGTGGCCAAATATTTTCTGAATTTCCTCAAACAGGAATCCTGCGGGAAATGCACACCCTGCCGTGAGGGCATCGCGCAGATGCTTCACATCCTGACCCGGATCACCAAGGGGAAAGGGGAGGAAGGGGATATAGAGAAACTGGAGGTATTGGCGGAGCTTCTCTCCGATACCGCTTTGTGTGCTCTGGGTAAGACGGCGGCCAATCCGGTCCTCTCCACTCTGAAATACTTCCGGGAGGAATATGAGGAGCATATCCGAAAGAGGCACTGCCCTGCACATGAATGCCCCGGCCTTTTCCGTTATGAGATCGACGAGGAGGCATGCAAGGGCTGCGGTATATGTCTGAAGAAATGCCCAATGGGGGCCGTGACCGGGGAAAAGAAAAAACCCCACAAGATCGATCAGGAAAAGTGCACCCAATGCGGGGTGTGCTTCTCAAAATGCCCGTTCTCGGCAGTGACAAAAATTTGATGGGATGGAGAGATTATGCCAACAATAACCATTGATGATAAGAGTTATCAAGCAAATATGGGAGAGACCATATTGGAGGTTGCCACCCGGGAAGGGATCTGGATACCCACCATGTGCCATCATCCCTCCCTGAGTGCATATGCCGCATGCCGGCTGTGTCTGGTGGAAATCGACCGGGGCGGCTGGCGACAGATTGTGACCTCCTGTAATTACCCTATCCGGAAGGATCTGAGTGTATGGGTCAATTCGGAACGCGCCGTCCGGGCACGCAACGGTGTGATGGAGCTCCTCCTGGCCCGATGCCCTGAAAGCGAGGAGATCAAACAACTCGCAGAACGAATGGGCGTACATGACACACCCTACCCCAATGTGACGGAGGCGCAGAGGAATTGCATCCTTTGCGGCCTTTGCACCCGGGTCTGCAGTGAAGTGATCGGCCAGTCCGCCATAAGCTTCACAGGCCGTGGCGGGGAAAGGATGGTGGCCCCTCCCTTTCATCTGGCATCCGAGGATTGTATTGCATGCGGAGCCTGTGCCGCGATCTGCCCGGTGGGGACCATTCAGATTCGGATGCACGAGGACGAGATCGAGATATCCCCCTTCAAGGCCAAGGTCCCTATCCCCCGTTGCCTGGAATGCGGTGCACTTCTAGTCAGTGCCAGGGTGGGAGAGAAGGTGATGGAATTGTTATCAAAGGAATACCCTGAAGAGAGCAGGGAATCTCTGAAAGAGACCATCATGCTCTGCCCCGAGTGCCGTCGGAAGAGGGTGGGGGGAGTGGTTGTCACGCTCTGTTCGGACAGGGATCTTTAAGTGATCTGATTGCGAGCGAAGCGAGGCAATCCCCTGACAGGAGGTTGCCATATCGCTTCGCTCATCAAATTAACCCTTGTTTTAAGAGTGGATCGGATATTCTTTCCATCAAAACTGGATCTGGATCTTTCGCCTGTCCGCACCCTCGTTTTTCACTGAAAGAATAACCTTGTTCATTCTGTCAGCCCAGTTCCTTACATCCTGCTCAAAGGTCGGGCAATCACCCAGAACCTCCAGAATATCACCAGGGCTCAATTCGCGGGCCTTTGCCGCAACTCGAAGCACCGGCTGGGGGCACTTTAATCCTACAGCGTCCAATGTTTCCACTGCCATTTTTTTTCCTCCTTTCCTTTACCATATGATAGACTCCGGATGGAGTCCTTTTAATGATCGATTTCCGCCTTGATCATTCCGACCACTTTCGGGATCACGTCTCTGATCGGTTTGGTCAATCCTTCATAGAAGATATCGTTTTTTGTTATTTCCACCATATAGAATATGATCTCCTGAGGCAGAGGGACACTCATCTTGTCCGCCCATTCCAAAACTGCGGGGATTCCGGTATTGTGGGAGCATTGAACACTCTCTGGCCAATCCAGATCCCTATGAGTGAACCGGTAAATCTCCCCGGTCCTACCCCCTTTGGTTTGAATGGAATCCACAATGATGGCCCAGTCATAACCGGTCATCATGGATAGCAGGTTGAAGCCCGCCTCGGATGTCTCTTCGATATCCACATCCCTTATATCTGTTTGCTCACGGAGTCTTCTGATGGCCTCGATTCCGACAGCATCGTCTCCGCGTATTGTATTGCCAATACCAAGAATCAGTGTCCTTTTCATTCTGCCTATTAATCCCTTTTGATCTGTTTGATCAATCTTTTATCTTTATCATAGATGTTAAGGATCATGGACATCTCACCCATAAAACTGTGCGTTGCGCAGGCAAGGCATGGATCGTATGCCCTGAAGGCCATCTCCACCATATTCAGTACCCCGTCCGACACATTACCGTTTTCGATCAGCCCCCGGGCCGCCTTTTCAATGGACATACAGATGGCCGCCCCGTTATTCTGGGTTGCAACCACAAGGTTCGCCTTCTCTATGATCCCGCGTTCATCGGTTTTATAATGGTGAAAAAGGGTGCCCCTGGGGGCCTCCACAGCAGCGATTCCTTCATCCGGTTTCTGGCCTGGGATGTTTCGGACCTTGGATTGGGTGAGCACAGGATCATTGGCCAGCTCTTCCATCCTCTCCGCTGCATAGAGCACTTCCACAAGCCTGGCCCAGTGATAGGCCAGTGTGTTGTGCGCGGGCTTGCCTCCCAGGGTATCGAACATCCTTTCATATTCAGCCTGCGCCAATGGAGTGGCCATACCGGAGGATACATTCAGCCGGGCCAAAGGGGCCACTCTGTAAACGCCGCTCTCTTTCCCGTCCACGAATCCCTTCCAGCCAACATTTTTCAGATAGAGCATCTTCAGATAGCTCCAGGGTTCCACCCTTTCTTCCAGATGCTGCAGATAATCCTTGGGATCAAACATGGCAAACTCCTGACCCTCCGGGTCCACCACCCGGATCTTTCCTTCATAGAAATTCACCTTGTTGTTCTCGTCCACCATCCCCATATAATAGGTCTTGTGATAATACATATCGATCGTGATCAGATCCACATAGACCTTGTTTTTAAGCACCACATCATCCCAGACCTTCAGCATGAATTCTGCAAATTCCAGAGCATCCTTTGTAATGGGCTTTATGTTTGCCCTGTCCTCTTCACTTAGGCCCTTTGAAATCCCACCGGGGAGCCCGCACACCGGATGAAGCGAGCTGCCGCTGATCATGGCATTCAATCCGCGGACCCGCTTGCGGATATCGATCACCTTCTTGCCTACCTCCAAACCCACCTTTCCGATAACGCCCAGGATATTTCTTTCGGCCTTGGACGCGCCCGGACCCACCACAAAATCAGGACCGCCCAGAAAACAAAAATGCAGGACATGGTCCTCGAACATAAAGGCATTGTACATCAGCTCCCGGATCTTTTTTGCGGTCTCAGGTGGTTCCACATGGAAAAGCTCATCCAGTGCCTTGCTGGCTGCGGTATGATGTGCAGTAGGGCATACCCCGCAGATCTTTTGAGTCAGTGTGGGCATCTCTTCAGCAGCCCTGCCCTCGGCAAATTTCTCAAAACCCCGGAACTCAGGCACCTGAAAATAGGCCCGATTCACAGATCCATTGTCATCCAGGAAGATGTCGATCTTGCCATGGCCTTCCAGCCGCGTGATGGGATCAATAGTCACTCTTTTGCTCACGTTCTCTCCTTGTGTGTCTTTTGCTTGAGTATGGAGGATGCCAGGCTGTACCTGTAGAATAATCCTGCAGCATCGGGAATGGAGCCCGCTATCCTTTGGATCTCATCCGGGTCATCGGAATCGATCAATGAGGCCAAAAAGGAGGCCGATTTGGCCCCCTGGTCGATGACATGATCCGTGGCACCGAAACAGCCCCGGCATGGCATATTGGCCTTGATGCATCTTTCTCCGCAGCCCCCACGGGTGACGGGGCCGAGGCATATAATCCCCTGATCCAGAAAGCATCGCTCCGGATCCCACTCCGTCTCCCATACCCTTTTAAATCCATCGATCTTCACCCTGTCAGGTTTGGTATCCCTCCTGGTGCAGGTATGGCAGAGGGCCTTCTGTTCCGCCAGGACAGAGCCCTTGGGCGGGAGCTTCCCTTCCAGGAGGGCTATGATGGCATTTTTTATAAGTTCGGGCGGGGGGGGGCAGCCCGGAATATAGTAATCCACGTCTATTACCTGATCCAGAGGCTTGACCGTCTGATAAAAACCGGATAACAGGACCTCATGGCCTGATTCTTCCGTTTTTGCACTGGGTAATACGCCCTGGGGGTTGTTGAGGCTGGGCACCTCCTTATATGCCCTTTCCAGGATATCTTCCCTTTTATAAAAATTGGCCAGACCCACAACGCCCCCAAGATGGGCGCAACTTCCATGGGCGATGATCAGTTTGGATTTCATCCGCAGCAGCTTTGCGATATGCTCCTGTTCATCCATCCGGATGGCACCGTTGATAAGTGTCACAGCAAGCTCACCATCGGGGAGGGCCTCCACATCCTCATATTTGAAATCCATGGCCACCGGCCAGAAGACAATATCCACAGCCTCCACCACCATCAGGATATCCTCAGCCAGATCCACTACGGATTCCTCGCACCCTCCGCAGCTCGAGCACCAATATAGGCCGATCTTAGGTTTTCCCATTTTTGTTTATACCTTCAGTTATTATGATTAAAAGGCCCCAACTTTCTTACATCTTCCACCATCTCGGTGACCACCCGCACAAATTTCTCCCCTTCACTGGCAGAGACCCAGTCGAGTCGGAGTCTCTCTTCTTCTATGCCGAATTCCTTCAGCATCTGTTTTAAAAGGGCATGCCTTCTCAGCGTCTTGAAATTGCCTTCCTTATAGTGGCAATCCCCCGGATGGCAACCCAGAATGAGAACGCCATCAGCCCCTTCCTTAAAGGTCTGAATCACGAACTGGGGATCGATCCTGCCGCTACACATGACACGGACCACCATCAGGTTCGCTGGATACTCCTTTTGCGCCTTACCTGCGGAATCAGCCCCTTCATAGGAGCACCAGTTACATAAAAAGCCAACAATCTTTGGTTCAAAATTCTCCATTTTTTCCATCGCTCCAGAGCTATTTTAACAATGCCTTGATCTCGGCAAATATCTGCTGATCGGTAAAATGTCTCGCCTGAATCGCCCCGCTCGGGCAAGCAGCCACGCATACGCCGCACCCCCGACATAACACCTCATTTATGGTGGCATGTTTCTCCTCTTCGTTGTATGTGGCTGCCTTATAGGGACATAAGCCAATACAGGTTTTACATCCGGAACAAAATGCCTCATCCACCACACAAGTCATGGCCTCGAGTGTCAGTTTCTCACCAGGGATCAGCCTGGACAAAATCCGGCCTGCTGCGGCCTGTCCCTCTGCAACCGAGCCCTGAATGTCCTTTGGTCCCTGGGCACATCCGGCAATGAATACCCCTTCGCTGGTGGTCGATATAGGGGCCAGCTTGGCATGCTCCTCCATAAAGAAGCCGCCTTTGCCCTGCAGGAGATCAAAAACCCCGGCAAGATATGCCGACTCTCTGGAGCCCTGGATGGCCGGGGCCAGAATCACCATGTCCGCATCCACCTCTCCGGCCTTTCCTGTGATATCCTTATAGGTGATGCTCATCTTCCCATCTTTTTTGTCGATCTTTACGGAATCGGTCCCCTGCACATGCCGCAGATCGATCACGTTATCCTTGTTAAACTTATGAAAGAAGCCCTGGGAGGCCTTGCCGGGCAAACACAAATCCGAATAAAGCTGAACAATGGACACATCCGGCAGTTTCTTCTTTGCCAAATGGGCAAACTTGACCGAATAGGCGCAACAAATCCCCGAGCAATGCTCATTGAACCTTTCATCCCTGGAACCCACACAATGGACGAAGGCA
Source organism: bacterium (assembly GCA_049472295.1). GTDB lineage: Bacteria > SZUA-182 > SZUA-182 > DTGQ01 > JAFGSM01 > JBLIRM01. The sequence continues at coordinate 6,198 of JBLIRM010000116.1, forward strand.
ATCCTTTTCGGGGCCTTGCCATTTTTCAACCGGATCTGGCCTTCGGAGGGCCCAGTGGCACTCAACAGTCTTTCAAACTCCAGGCTGGTATATACATCCTCCAGTTTTCCGTAGCCGAACTCAGGGGCCTGCGTGGGATCAAACAGGTCAAAACCTGTGGAGAGGATAATGGCCCCCACCTGCAATACACGAATCTGATCCGCTTCTTCAAAATTGATGCAGGCAAAGGGACAGGCCTTCTGACAGGCATCGCAATCCTGGCCCCGAAACCGCAGGCAATGCGATTCATCGATAGCCGCCACATAGGGAAGTGCGCCCGCATAGGGGACATATATGGCCTTCCGCTCATTCAGCCCTTCATTATATTCATTTTTGACATTCACAGGGCATGCCTCAAAACAGGCGCCGCAACCTATGCATTGCTGTGCATCCACATGCCTTGCCTTTACCTTGACCTTTACGATGAAATTTCCATAGGACCCCAGAACATCTTGAATATCGGTCAGTGTCATCACTTCGATATGCTCATTGTGCAAAACTTCATCCAGTTTGGGATCCAGCATACATGAGGCACATTCCAGATTGGTAAATACCTCGTCAAACCGGGCCACCTTCCCTCCTATGCAGGGCAGCTTCTCAAGCAAATAGACCTTCCGATTTTTCTGGGCAAGGGTCAGGGCGGAACTGATCCCTGCGATACCCGCACCTACCACCAGCACATCCGGCCGGCAATCCATCTCTTTGGTCTCCAGGGGTTCATGATGGACCACCCTCTGAACCGCAGCATGAATCATGGATTCAGCCTTTTCCGTAGCCCGCGATTTCTCTTTGATCACCCATGCACATTGCTCTCTGATATTGGCGATCTGCAAGAAGAAGGGGTTTAACCCGGCCTCCTTCAGGACCTTTTTAAAGGTCTTCTCATGTTCCTTTGGGGAGCATGCCGCAATGACCACCCTTGTCAGATTGTTATCTTTGATATCCTTTGTAATCAGGCCCTTCCCATCCTCGGAACAGAGGGTCCGGAATGTTTTGGCAAAAACCACACCCTCCAAATCTTGAGCGAATTTGACGACCGTTTCCAGGTCCATGGCATCCTTTATATTCGGTCCGCACTCACAAACATAAACACCGATCTTTTCAGTCATCTGCACCTTTCCCTTTTACGGACTAATCTCTTGATGTATGACTGAGCACTCTGGGTCTATTCACCAGACGCCCCAGCATGGATGCGATCTCTTTGGGCGGGAGGACATAATTCACACCACCAAGTCTGATGGCCTCTCCGGGCATTCCATGGACAACAGAACTCTCCTTGTCTTGCGCAATGGTAACAGCACCCCTGTCTTTCATCATCTTGAGCTCGGCCGCACCATCCGCACCCATGCCTGTGAGCAAAACACCGACAGCCTTTTCTCCAAAGGCACTTACAACGGAGCGGAAGAGATATGATACAGCCGGCCGCAGGCTTTTCTCAGGAGGGTCTTTGCTGAGCACAATCTTGTCGCCCTTTTGGGTTACCCCCATATGATGGCCGCAGGGGGCAAAATATACATGTCCCGAAGCAATGGAATCCCTGTCTTTTGGGATGAGCACGGGAATCTGGACATTTCTGCTCAGCCATTCCACCATGCCTTCCAGAAACCCTTGGCTGATATGCTGAACAATCAAAATGGGTACAGGAAATTTTCTGGATAAACCTGAGAGTATGTTTTCAATCACCGGAGGTCCCCCGGTAGACGCACCGATAGCCACAATATCGACATGAGAGATATCGGCCCTGGGCTCGATTACCTGTACACGTTTCGATGCATGATCCTTTGGGGATTCCTCTGAGGATTCTTCGGATTTGTGATATTTTGCAATACGTCTGACCACCTTGATCTCTGACATTAATCTCACGGTTTGAACAAATTTTGGAACACTGTCTTCATAACCGGAATCGATGCTTCCCCTCGGTTTTCCAACAGCAGCTACAGCCCCTGCCTCCATTGCCTTGAATGCCTCTCCGACCACTTCAGGTGTCCAAGTAGCACTTACGGCAACAATAGGTACGGGATAGGATTCCATGATCTTTCGAGTGGCCTCGTTACCATTCATCTTGGGCATATAGAAATCCATAATGACCACATCCGGGTGGGTCAATTTCACCTTTTCTATGGCCTCTTCACCATCCTCAGCCATCCCGACCACCTGAAAATCCCCGCTTGCGTGAAGTATATATTTCAGGTATTCCCGGGCTGTCAATGAATCGTCAACAATAAGGGCCTTTTTCATCTTATGCCTCACCAGGCTCAACTGAGCCTTTTGACCACTTCAAGAAGATTGCTTTGATCAAAACTGCCTTTTACAATATATGCATTGGCACCCACATCCACACCACGCTCCCTGTCTTCCCTGGAGTGTAAACTCGTGCACAATATGACAGGGATCTGTGAAAGGCTTTTATCGCTGCGAATCCTCTGGGTTAGCTCAAAGCCATTCATATTGGGCATTTCCACATCAGACACCACAAGGTCAAAATCCTGGGACTTCAGCATATTAAACCCGTCCAAACCGTCTGAAGCCGTTTTTACTGAATAGCCGGAGGACTCCAAAATATTCTTGATCAGCATTCGGGATGTAATGGAATCCTCCACCACAAGGATGGATTTCCCCTGGGTTTCTACCTCCTTTTCCAACATGTCGGCTGTGACTGCGGCAAATTTCACCCTTACAGCCGATTTTAAAAGATCCTGGGCATTGAGAATGGGAACCACTTCGCCGGACCCCAACACCGTGGCACCTGCAATGTTACGCACCCGGCTGAGCTGTTTTCCCATGCTTTTCACGAGCACTTCCTGCTCTGTCAATACCTCATCGATCTTGAAGGCAATCTGTTTTTCGTCCACCCCTAGAACCAGGACCGTAATATAATCAATCTCTTCCGCCTTCTCCTCCTTTTCAAGAAGTTCCAGGACATCGGCAAGTTCCACAAGGGAAAGTGTCCTTCCGTTCAGAGGGATTGTGGTATTGTTTTCAACGGTTTTTATATCTTCCTTTCTTACCCTCAGCACCCGCTCCACATGAGATGTGGGGACCACATAAAGGTCTCCGGCAACTCTGACCAGTATTCCTTTAAATGTGGCCATAGTCACGGGCAACAAGATTCGAAATGTGGAGCCCTTGCCCGGGTTCGTCTCCAGTGTCAGAGATCCGCCCAGTTGTTCGGCCTTTTCCTGCACGATGGCAAGTCCCAGCCCACGACCCGATATTTCGGTAATCATGGGGCTCGTGGTGATACCTGATCGGAAGATAAATGGCAGGGCCTCATGTTCATTCAGATTTTTCGCCTCTTTTTTAGAGATGACCCCCCGAGCTACGGCTTCTTCCTTAACCCTTTCAGAATCAATCCCCTTCCCATCATCCGAGAAAAGGATCTCTACCTTATTTCCCTCAGTCTGATTGATACTCAGGTTAATAGTTCCATGTCTCGGCTTTCCCATAGCCTCTCGCTTTTCAGGCAACTCAATCCCGTGATCAATGGCATTGCGCAAGAGATGGATAATGGGATCCTTCATCTCCTCGAGTATACGCCTGTCGATCTCGATATCCCCTCCATGAACCTTTAATTCCACTTCCTTCCCTTCATTTCTCGCGATATCACGAATCATCCTGGGGAGGATTTCGAAGAGGGTGGAGAAGGGAAGCATGGTGACCATCTTCATGTCATCCAGGAGGTCGTCCACCATTCTACCCATGGAATGATGATTATGCTCCGATGCCTTGACCAGGGTTCTGATCTTCCGCTCCAAGGATAGAATATGTTCCTGGTTCCAATCCAGCAGATGCGAAAACTCCACCAATGAGGATTGACTCTGAGCCTTGATCTCTTCCTTTTGAGCTAACCTGGCAAGCATTCGGAGTTCCGATTCAATCTTGACCCATTTCTTTTTCCAGAACTCAAAGGATTGCATGGTATCCTGGAGGCTCATCAGTTGCTGGCGTTCAGCCAGCTTTAACAAAATAAGCTCTTCCGCCTTCAGCATGAGGGTGTCCAGTTTTTGGGTGGAGATTCGCACGGTCCCCGAAACCAGCGGCTTTTTTTGAGTGCTTTGAGGTGCCATGGACGCCTTTTTACTCTCTGCTGGTTTGTTTTTAGAAATAACTTTGCTTTCATGATTTTGCGGTGATTCTTTCAAAGGCTCTGCCCCCTCATTTTCGGATGGGGGATCCACAGTAGCTGACACAGTGATTTTTTCCACCGATTCACTCTCAGTCTCAGGCATGTTTTTTGGTAAGTCCTCTTCCGAACCAGTCTGCTGAGATATTTTTTCATTATCCTGCCCGGACATCTCTGTTTTATCTGGTATTGTTCCATTACCACTACCCTTCAGATGAAGTTTGTCAAAGAGTTCCTGCGTCAGAGGGATCTCTCCTCTTTTCAGTGCAGCAAAAACACCCTCCATGGACTGACACACGGCTTCGATCTCCACCAGATTGACAGCCCTGGATGCTCCTTTCAGGCTGTGGGCCTCACGAAAAACGACCTCAAGGATTGGCTTTTGTTTATCCGGTGATGATGAGGCGTCCTCTAACTCTACCAGACTTGATGAGATGCTCTTGAGACGTTCATCTGCTTCGGCCTTGAATGCTTCCCTAAGTTTATTGAGTAATTGATCTTCTTTCATGCC
>JBLIRM010000117.1:0-10651 GCA_049472295.1 bacterium
AATATTAAGATTTCTCACATTCGTTCGAAATGACAGTCAGGGGTGAACGGCTGCTTGAAGCGAAAGAAGCAATGAAATAAAATATTTAAAACATTGTTTTAATATAAAAAATTTCTGCCATATATATAAAATCTCATATTTTTCCTGACTATGATAATAGCGCAACAGGAGTAATTCTATCAAACAGAAAGGATTTTGGATTTTCAGTTTAAAAAAGATGATTTAGGGGTTGATTTCAACAAAAAGCTGTGATATTTTTAGGAGTCTTTAATAAAAAAAGTTTAGAATCAAGAGTAAATGTTACTTTGAAAATTAAATATTTATTTTATATTTATAGATAATAAAATTTTTTAGAATAGAGCCTTTTTTTATACTTAGTAAAGACTCATTTTTCGGTTTTGTCTTTACCATGCATTGTCAATGAACATAGAGTAATGAGTCATCAGGAAGGAGAGGTTTGGGACATGAAGAGATTGTTCTCAGTAACTGATCTCAAACAATTGCGAGAGGGACTTATTAAAAAACGTGATCCTGAAAAAACAGTGGTTTCAGTCTGTACTGGCACTGGCTGCCGGGCGTACAAATGCATGGATGTTGTCAATACATTTAAGAATGAGATAAAAAAACAGGGTTTAGAAAATAAGATAGAATTAAAATTGACCGGTTGCCATGGTTTTTGCGAGCGCGGTCCTTTATTTGTCATTTATCCAAAAAAGATATTATATCAACGGGTCGGTATTGAGGATGTGCCTAAAATAATTGAAGAGACCATTATCAAGGGGAATATTATCGAGAAATTGCTCTATGTGGACCCGGTTACAGGAAACCGCGCAAAGTACGAAGAGGAGGTGCCTTTCTACAATGGCCAGGAGCGAATCATATTCGGCAATAACGGGATCATTGATCCCACAAGCATCGAAGATTACCTGACCATCGGCGGTTATTCAGCCTTAGCCAAAGCCCTTTCGGATATGACCCCTAAAGATGTCGTGGAAGAGATCAAAGGGTCCGGATTGCGGGGGCGTGGCGGTGGCGGTTTTCTGACAGGAAAGAAATGGGAATCTTGCGCCAAGGCCTCGGCAGTTGATGGTATCCGTTATATCATCTGTAATGCGGATGAAGGTGATCCGGGAGCATATATGGACCGAAGCCTTCTGGAGGGAAACCCCCATAGCGTTATCGAAGGGATGGTCATTGGCGCCTACGCCATTGGCTCAAATCATGGATATGTCTATGTGCGTAACGAATATCCGCTTGCAGTTGAAAATTTGACCGTTGCCTTAAGCCAGGCCAAGGAATGCGGCCTGCTGGGCGAGAATATCCTGGGGTTTGATTTTGATTTTGATATTGTCATATCAAGGGGGGGCGGCGCCTTTGTCTGCGGTGAATCCACAGCATTGATCGCATCCCTTGAGGGCAAACCGGGCGAACCCCGTCCCAAATACATCCACACTGTGGATAGCGGTCTCTACAACAAACCCACAACCATCAACAATGTTGAAACCTGGGCCAATGTGCCCTTGATTGTTGACCGCGGTGCGGATTGGTACTCTCAAATCGGGACCGAGGGCAGTAAGGGCACAAAGATATTCTCCCTGGTAGGAAAGATCAATAATACGGGATTGGTAGAGGTGCCTATGGGTATGAGCCTCAGGGAGATTATCTTTGATATCGGAGGTGGCATACCCGGAGGTAAGAAATTCAAAGCGGTTCAGACGGGTGGGCCGTCCGGCGGTTGTATACCGGAAGAGATCATCGACATCCAGGTGGACTTTGATAAACTTGCCGAGGTGGGATCGATGATGGGTTCCGGCGGTATGATCGTGATGGATGAAAGCACCTGTATGGTGGATGTGGCAAAATACTTCATCGATTTCCTGACCGAGGAATCCTGCGGCAAATGTGTACCCTGCCGTGAGGGTTTGAATAAAATGCTGCAGATTCTCACCGATATCACTAAGGGGCTCGGAAAGGAAGGGGATATCGAGCTTTTGGAGGAATTGTGTGAATTCATCAAGGCCACATCCCTTTGTGCTTTGGGAGGCTCTGCTCCGAACCCTGTGCTTTCAACCATCCGGTATTTCCGGAATGAATATGAGGCCCACATCAAAGATAAGCGTTGCCCTGCCGGTGTTTGCAAAGAACTTATCACCTTTACCATCATTGAACAGAAATGTATCGGATGCGGGAGGTGCGCTAAATTCTGTCCCCAGGGGGCCATATCAGGCGAAAAGAAGAAACCCCATGTCATTGATCAGGAAAAATGCATTAAATGCGGGATTTGCCGTGAGAACTGTAAATTCGAGGCCATTAAAGTCTTATAGTCGATTCAATGATACGATCATAGATTATTGGAGTTACGAGTCAGATGGAAGCTAAATCATCAATCGTTGTTTGTAATATCAAGCACTGCCTGAATTGCGGTAACTGTATTGATGCCTGCAAACGCAGGCATAAGGATGTCTCCAGACATGTCAGGGAGAGGTCTGCGTTAATCGGCATCAGCCTGATACCGAACCTGTGCAGAATCTGCAGGGATCCGAGATGTATCGATGCATGTAACAGAAATGGCGTGGAAAGGGATGAGGAAGGACATATTGTAGTTACCAACAATTGTGTGGGTTGCGGCTTATGTATGAGGGCCTGCCCATATAATGCCATACTCGTATTCTCGGGTGGTCAGAGCACGGAGATGACCTTCCAGGAAAAATTTATGTCCTTTTTAGGGCTTAAAACCACAAAACCCCTGGAAGAGAAAAAGGAATTATCCGTAGATACGGCTAAAGTGGATGAAATTGTCAATAAATACAATAGAAATCAGAGTTTTTTGATTGGGATGTTGCAGGATATCCAGGTGGCATATAATTTCCTTCCCAAAGAAGCACTGATCTGCCTTTCTGATCTGACCAATGTGCCTTTGAATCGCATTTACAATGTGGTTACATTTTATACTGCCTTCAGCCTGGTTCCCAGGGGCCGGCATACCATTAACGTGTGTATGGGGACTGCATGCCATGTCAGAGGTGCGGGAAAGGTATTGGAGGAGCTGCAAAGGGTCCTGAAGATAGAGGCAGGCGAGACCACCGAGGATAAAAAATTTACGCTCGAGACAGTCAACTGTCTGGGGGCCTGTGCTTTAGGCCCTGTCATTGTGATTGACGGTGAATATTTCGGCAAGGTCACCCCGGACAAGATTAATCTAATATTAAGCAAGTTTTCTTGATTCTAAATACAGCATTGAAAATTTATCCTCTCATTGATGCTGTCCGGATTATTGAAGAGGTGATTTGATGGATAAGTCCCATACAACAATATTGATGGTCGAAGATGACCCCATCCATGCTCAATTAATGAAAAAAGAGCTTCATTTTTTTGACGACTCCTTTGTGATCGAACACATTACCACTGCAGAACAATGTGCGGAGCGTCTGGCCAAATCCCCTGGGTATGATCTGATTATTTTGAGCTATGAGCTTCCGGATAAGGACGGTCTCCAGGCATTGAAAGATATCAGGGAGAGATATCGATTTAAAAGCCCTGTGATCATGCTGATCAGCCATAGGAATGAGGATATGGCAGAGGATCTGGTAAGGCAAGGTGCCACGGATTGCATTATCAAGACCGAGGATTATATGAGTCGTCTTCTGATTGCAATCAAGGATTACCTTAAAGGCCAAACGAAGCTCAAGGAACGCGTAATATTGGAATACAGACCGAAAGAGGACCTTGTCCCCTTCAAAATCGATGGCAAGGAGGTTGTCGGCAAAAAGGGTGAGACCATTATAGAAGTTGCAGAGAGATACGACATCCTTATCCCCAAACTATGCTACCATGCCTCTGTGAGCGCATTAGGGGTATGCCGTATTTGTATTGTTGAGATTACAAGAGGAAAGCGGACCAAGCTTGCCCCTTCATGTGTGTATCCTGTACAGGAAGGGATTGTGGTCAAGACAGCCACAGAGAAGGTTCTCAAGTATCGAAGGATGATTTTGGAATTGCTGATGGCAAGATGTCCGGACTCTGAATTGATCAGGGATATGGCCAAAGAGGCAGGACTTGAAAGAACCCGTTTCAGCCTTAGGCAGGACGCGGATAAATGTATCCTTTGCGGCTTATGTGTCAGGGTGTGTGAAGAGATTATCGGTGCAAATGCCATTTGTTTTGCTCAGCGCGGGGTTCATCGAAAGATTGGCACACCGTTTATGGAACTCTCCGATACCTGTACGGGGTGCGGTGAATGTGCAAAGATATGTCCTACGGATGCCATCACTTTGGAATATATTGATCAGAATATTATGAAGAAACGAAAGGCGAGGGTGGCTATTAAATGTGATGGGTGTGCGGATTTCAGCAATAGGGCGTGTGTGACGAATTGCCCGACCGGGGCCCTGGCAGCCATGAGCATTGAAGAATTTCTTTCCAAGAATAAAGGATCGATTAACGTGGAGTTAAGAGAACTATTGAAATATTCCCTTGGAGAAGCAGAAGCAGAGGATAAAAATGCCTGAGAACAAGTTTAGTAGAAACAGCCTCTTGATTTTTCGTGTGATATGGATTTTGATCGTTATCGTTATTTCCGTCTATCTATATTCCATTTACAAACCCTATATTTCCATGCCTGAACAGGCCAGACATCTGGATATAGCGCTTCATTCAAGATTCAAGCCCTCCGGAAGCGTCGGTCATGGCCTGGGATTTATAGGGACCATATTGATACTTCTTTCCTATCTGCTTTATTTTCTGAGAAAAAGGCTGGAGTGCCTTGAGTTTTTGGGCCCGCTCTCCTTTTGGTTAGAAATCCACATATTTTTGGGGATTTTAGGGCCTGTGCTCATCTTTTTTCATTCCGCTTATGCCCTCACCGGTTTTATCGGCATCGCCTTCTGGTTAATGGTTGCTGTGATCATCTCAGGGATCTTTGGCAGATTGTTTTTCGGATATTGTTTTTGGGGGATATCCAAGATATACGAACCCTTGCATCTTGTGGACCTTTTGATCGAAAAGGATCTCAAAGAGGACAGTGCCTTTTCTCCCATCGTCAGAAGGATTATGGATTTAAGGCCGCCCGGCTTTCCATCGACCTCCGGACTCCTGGAATCCATTCGGCAATGGCGTTTTATCAAAAAGGAAACAGGTCAGCTTCTGGATGTCATCAGTGAAAAATATGACGACATCCAGTTTAAAGAGTATAAGGAGTTACACAAGCGGGGGGATGAACTGATCAAGCGTTTGCGTGAGATACGGTTTGTTTCTATTTTGGATCTGTATTTAGCGATTCTCAATAAATGGGAGTTTATTCATAAAGTATCCAGTTATATTTTGATTTTTATGGCATTTCTTCATATCCTTGTCACCGTTTACTGGGGATATAGGTGGGTCTTCTAATGAAAAGAATCATTTTACTAATCATTTTGATCGGTTTTGTTGTTTTTTTGGGATTCAGTGTGAAATGGTCCAAGCTCTTTTCTCACGGCGAACTTTCCAGAGCACATGAGGAACTGGAGGAATCGGGTGAATGCAAAGCCTGCCACACAAAGGGTAAGAAGCTGGATAATGATAAATGCCTGCTTTGCCATGAAGAGATCAAGACGAAGATCGAGGTCAATTCCGGACTACACGCCAGGGCAACCAAGGAGTGCGCTGCTTGTCATTCGGAACATCATGGTCAGTCCTATAATTTGATTCATCTCGATATCGAGACCTTTGATCATGATCTGACAGGATGGCCCCTTCAAGGAAAACATGCCTTATTGAGATGCGACGTATGCCATTCAAAATTGAGTTATTTGCTCGATAAAACCGGATGTGTGGATTGTCATCATGATGTGCATCTGGGGCAGCTTGGGGGAGATTGCGATAAATGCCATAACGAAGAGAGCTTTAGAATGGTCGCTTATAAACACAACGAAACCGGCAAAAGCCCGAAGGGTGAACATGAAAATTTGCCATGTAAAGATTGTCACATCATGGAATACGCAGATTATCCTTCAGAGAAAGGTATAGCTGTAAGATATAAAGGGTTGGATTATGGATGTAACAAATGCCATGAGGACCCTCATGATGGGGAATATGGCACGGATTGTTCAGAATGCCATAATCAGATAACCTTTGAAATGGAGTAACCGTTCACGCTATCTGTAATTGCAGGTCATTGAGGTGAGCTGAAACCCCGAGTGTAACGAGAGGGAAGCGAAGCAATCTCATTTTTGAGATTGCCGTGTCGTCTTCGGCTCCTCGCAATGACAATAGGGAAATGCGGTGAACGGTTACGAAATTGAATAACGATAATTTGTCCCCGGAAGGGTCCAAAAGAAAAATATAACATTCTCTTCATCTGATAGAAAACTTCCATAGAAACCCTTTTTAAACCGTTTTTGATTATTACATCTCTGTGTTTTATAATATCTTAAGTTGGCTGTCCATTTTCAATGGCTGCTGAAGGATTTTTATGTTGGGCATCTAAAAATAAAAAAGGGGGCTGAAGATATGAGAATTTTATTGGTCGAAGATGAGGATGTTCATGCAAAGTTGACGATCAGGAGCATGGAAAAGATCTTTAAGGATGCCTCGGTTATGCTTATTGAAAACGGAGAGGCCTGTCTCAACGCCCTCAAGGAAGATTCCGATTATGATCTGGTCATCCTGGATTATTCCCTACCCAAACTAAATGGTTTGGAGGTCATGAAGCAGATCGCAAAGATGGATATAGGTATCCCGGTGATCATTGTCACAGGTCATGGAAATGAGAAAGTGGCTGTCGAGGCCATGAAACTGGGTGCATGCGATTATATAATCAAAACAGAGGATTATTTTAGCCGTATGCCCTATGTGGCCCGTGACTGTATGGAGATGTATCGCCTAAGGAAGGAAAGGACTCTGCTGCAGGCAAAGCTCAAGGAATCAGAGGAACGTTTCCGGAATATGTTTTTGGCCTCATCCGATGGTATTATGATCCTGGACAATCAGTACAGGATTTCGTCCTTCAATCCAGCTACCCAAGCCATATTGGGATACGAAAAAGAAGAACTTGAACAGAGGTTTTTTTCGACATTATTAGAAGACGCCAAGGAGCTTGATCAAATTACTTCATCACTGAGGGATCAGGGACAGATATCCAATAAGGAGCTTATTCTGATCAGTAAACAAGGGGAACGCAAGACTACATTGTCCTCCTTTTTTGATGTCAGGAACGATCAGGATCAGATTATCGGTTTAGGCTGTGTATTTAAGGACATCACTGAACGCAAGAAGGCTGAGGATAAGATTAGCGCCCTGCTGGAAGAGACAAAGCAAAAATCAGAGGAACTTGCCAGGGTTAATAAGACGCTGGAGGAGTATATAACAGGCAAGAGGCTGCCTTCTTAGCACTTCGGGAGCTTGCTTTGGGTTCTTCGTTATTATAACCATCATGCGACTGTTTTTGTAACCGTTCATACTATTTGTAATTGCAGGTCATTGCGGTGAGCCGGAGCCCCGAGCGAAGCGTGGGGGGGAAGCGAAGTAATCCCGTTTTTGAGATTGCCACGTCGCCTTTGGCTCCTCGCAATGACAATAGGGAAATGCGGTGAACGGTTATTAATTTGGATACCCTTCGTTAATCTGCTTCATTCAAACTGCGTTCAACGGGCTTGTTAGGTATGCCATTCCCTTTTCATGATTGACTCGATGTCGGGTATCAGGTCAAGGATATCCCCCTTCTCCGGCACATCAAGCCATGTGGCCCTTTTCTCCTTTCGAAACCAGGTGATTTGCCGCTTTGCATATCTCCTGGTGTCCCTTTTCATGAGATGCTTTACCTTTTGAAGAGAACAATGCCCCTGGAGATAATCCCACATATAACTGTATCCGAGGCTCTGCATCCCGGGATGATCCGGTGTGTAGCCCTTATCGATAAGGCCTTTCACCTCCTCGATCAAACCCTTTTGAAACATGGCTTCCACCCTTTGATTGATCATATCAAAGAGCACAGGTCTGGGACGATTGATAAAAAGAAAAATGGCCGGGTATCTCGGAGGGAGAGATCCGTTTTTATGAAAATCTGAGAGCCTTTTTCCGGTCATGTGAAAGACCTCCAAAGCCCTTAAGATCCTCTGTCGGTCATTTGGATGAAGCCGGCTTGCCGTTTGCGGATCAACCTCTGAGAGTTCATTATAAAGGGCTCTGATCCCCTTGCTCTCCGTCTGTTTCAGGAGATTTCTCTTAATGCACGGATCACTCGGCGGGGAGGGCGCAAGGCCGTCAATAACCGCGCGGATGTAAAGGCCGGTTCCGCCTACCAGCATGGGAAGCCTCTTTTTTTTCATGAGATGATCAATGATCTCCCTTGAATGTTTTCCAAATTCTCCTGCACTATAGCATTGGTCCGGTTCAACAATGTCGATCATGTGGTGGGGCACCAAATCCCTCTCATGATGTGTGGGTTTGCTCGTGCCAATATCCATGTATCGATAGATCTGGCGTGAGTCTGCACTGATGATCTCTGCATTCCATCTTTGAGCCAGATCGAGGGCCAGCCTTGATTTGCCAGTTCCGGTCGGGCCTGCAATGATAAGGAGAGGGGGAGCGCCTGACAATGTTACCTCCCGAAATTTTTTTCTATGTCCTTTTTGCTGATTCGAAAAAGGGTAGGGCGGCCGTGGGGACACGAATAGGGATGCTCTGTGGCAAGCAGATCATCAATCAGTTGATGGATTTCCTGAGGTTTCAGAGACTGATGGGCCTTGACTGATAGATGACATGCCATGGTGGCACTGATGGGATCAATAAGCTGGGCCTTTTCCTGGACGGATCGATGCTCCAGCAGTTTTTGAATAATTGCCTGAATGGCCTGCGTCGGATCCGAATTCAGAAAGACCGGAACAGCCCGGAGTATATATGTCCTCGTTCCGAAAGGTTCAATATTGAAGCCCAGTTCATTCAAAACAGGGATCACCTGGTCCATTAGCGCATCTTCTTCAGCACTCACGCTGATGAGGCTGTGGGTAAGGAGTTTTTGACTGGGGGGATTTTTATCGAGCATGGAGGATCGGATCCTTTCGAAATTGATCCTTTCATGTGCTGCGTGCTGATCAATGATCACAATCCCTTCCTTTGTTTCATACAGGATATAGGAATGATCGATTTGCATACATGGGCCAAGAGGCATAAGCGCCTGCCTTGCATCCTCTTTTGCCGGATCGGGATGAAAGGATTCGAATTCGGTCTCCGTCAGGGGGGGATGCCCTGAGCTATACCCTTTTTCATCCGTCTGTTTTATGAGAGGTATCTGACCGGTTTGTTTTTTGGGCACAAAGGTTATAGAAGAACCCTTATAATTTATTGGTTTTGATTGAGGAACCGCACTCAAGTCGGAGTCGGATGTTCTTATATCCTTCAATTTAAAAGGGGTGTGTGACCATTCCCTGGGCAACCTGATGCTCTCCTGCACCAGGGTGCTGATCAGATCCACAATTTTTGAAGGTTGATCAAACCTGATCTCCAACTTTGTGGGATGTACATTAAAATCGACCCTTTCCGGATTGATGTCAAGTAACAGGCAGAAGAGGGGATATCTCTGATGTGGGAGATGGGGCTGATAGGCCCTGTGAATCGCCTTCTGGATGATGGGGCTCTTTATGAAACGTTTGTTTACATACAAGTATTGGCCAAAGAGGTTGGAACGATTCAGGCCTGTTTTAGAGATAAAGCCATAGATCTTTATGCCTTCCCTTTCACCTTTGACCTCAATCATCCGATCCATTAATTCCTGCCCGATGATTTGACAGAACCTCTGACTCAGGTCTTTGGATTGAGTTAAATGCAGGAGTGTATGTTCATCATTGGAGAGTTTAAATGATGTATCATGCCTTGGTATCGATTGTCGGATAACGGTTTGAACGATATGAGATAGTTCCGTCTGTGCGGAACGTAGAAATTTTGCACGTGCCGGTATATTGGAGAAAAGATGCCTGACTTCCACTATGGTTCCCACCGGTGACCCTGCCTTTGAAACCTCTTTGATCACACCGGCTTTTAGAAGGATCCTTGTTGCCGAAGTCGCAGAAACAGGGCGTGTGGTCAATATCATTTCCGATACGGATGCGATACTCGGAAGGGCCTCGCCTCTGAAACCAAGGGTATGGATGGATTTCAGATCGTTTTCACTCCTTATCTTACTGGTCGCATGCCTTTCCAGGCAGATGAGCGCATCCTCATATGTCATACCCTCGCCATTATCCAGTACCCTGATGAGCCTTTTTCCGCTTCCTCGGCAAGAGATCTCTATCCTGTCCGAGCCTGCATCAATAGCATTCTCCACCAGCTCCTTCACTACCGACGCCGGTCTTTCCACCACTTCACCCGCAGCGATCATATTGGCTATATTTTCAGGAAGTACCTTTATTCTATGACTCATATTAATTGATCACTACACCTGATAGGGAGTCGATCGGAATGCCCTTCGGAACAAAGATGGCAATGTGATATTCTTTGCACCCCTTTACTGGGTGAGAAGGATCGGTCCTGACTACAACCCCCCGGCAAGTGATTTTCCCGGAATCTTGAATATCCTCCGGTGTCGGTTTTAATAGAAGAGTGACATTTAATTTGGTGAATAAGGGGAAAAATCGGTTGACCTGACAATACAGCCCTGAACAACTGATATTTACCACCC
>JBLIRM010000118.1:0-10544 GCA_049472295.1 bacterium
ATATGGATTATGGACCGGTTCAGGCTAAAATCCAATGTTTATAAAATACTCCGTGTTCTCTGTGTCCTCTGTGGTAATATTTTTAAAGCACAGAGGACACGGAGGACACAAAGTTAATCAAATTGTTCCTAAAATGGAACCTTATTTTCATTCTTCGTGGTGCCGCCGGAGCGGCATGAATGTTTGTTCTGAAAACGGTTTGATATTACCAAT
Source organism: bacterium (assembly GCA_049472295.1). Taxonomy (GTDB): domain Bacteria; phylum SZUA-182; class SZUA-182; order DTGQ01; family JAFGSM01; genus JBLIRM01. The sequence goes on from JBLIRM010000118.1 coordinate 214, forward strand.
TTTCAATAGTGACGTAACGGAGAAATGACGGATGACGGATGAATGGATCAGCATAGGCGAGGTGTCCGAAAGAAGCGGTGTCACAGAGCCGAATATACGCCGTTACGTTTCCGCTTTCAATGAGTTTTTGCCCCAGCGCAGGTCAGGCGGGCTTCGTCTGCTCAAGCCCGAGTCCGCTGAGATTGTGAAGATGATCAGGGATTTCTATGATTCCGGAAGGAACACCGAGCAGATCAAAGAGCATCTCCAGGAGAAATACCGGCGCGTGTTTGACGTGGAGGTGAATAATGCTCATTCACTGGGGGCCGAAAGAGAGTCAGATGTGTTTAACAATGAGCCGGACACGAATGAGGAGAGTGTTATCGGATCTGAGGAGAGAAATGCCGATTCACTTTCCGTGGTGCAGTTTGCCAGTGCACTCGAGAACACATCATCATTGATTCAAAACATCGAACAATTGCTCGAGCATGAACGGGCCGAGCCCTTAAATCAGATAAACAAAACTCTGAGCATACTATCTCACCAGCTAAAACAAAACGAGATCAGTGAGAGAAAGACCTTTTTTATCCTGGAACAGATGGCCAAACTTGCCGATTCCAAGCTAAACGAGATCCGGGAGCTAAAAATTGAGAACGCGCAACTAAAAAGGCAGATCAATGAATTGGCAGAAAAACAATCCACGGAGATGCAGAAGCTCCAAAAGGGTATTGCATACGAGCGGGAACGATTGAGGGCCCGCCAACTCGAAACAAATGAATATCTCCTCAGGGAAATCCGTCAATTGAAGGATAAAAAACCCTGGTGGCGAAGGATATTCGGGTTTTTATTCGTATTCTTCAGTTTTTTCATCTGCGGGTCCTTGTTATTTGTTATGCCACTCCACTGTCAAGCCTCACCCGATATTCCGATTGGACAGGGTATTGAGCGCTCATCCCTTCCTTTTCAAGAAGAGGAACTCTCCTATACGGTCAGTTGGGCCAATTTTGTCAACGCAGGGAGTGCTAATCTTATCTTTTCGCCCGGGATTTATAAAGATGAGCAGCCCGTGCTTACGGCTCGCGCATTGGCCAGGTCTGCAAAATGGATGAAGGTTTTGGGGATAGACGTCGAGGACCAGATCCAGACAATCTTTGATCCGAGCTATCAATTCTCCTATTTCTTCAATGCCAAGATCAAGGAGACCGATTACAACAAAACCAAGACCATTACATTTGATTGGGAGAATAAGCTGGTGGAATATATCAACAGGGATGAGAAGCCCGCGTATTTCAACATCCAGGAGAACACCCATGATGTGCTTTCGGCCCTCTATTATGTCAGGACTCTACCTTTAAAGGAAGGGGGGTCCTTTTTTGTCAGGGTATTTGATGACGGCAAGGAATACCTGCTCGAAATCAAGGTGCTTGCAAGAGAAGAGGTGAAGGTCCAGGAGGAAAGGATCCCTGCCTTTAAGACCCAGGTGATACTCAAGACCAAAGGGATATTTAACCGAAAAGGGGATGTGTTTATTTGGTTTTCTGATGATAATCGCCGGATCCCTGTGCAGATGCGGTGCGATATCTTTCTTGGTTTTTTCCATGTGGAATTGGCAAATGCACAGGCCTATTTCCATTATCGTTAAATAGATCATACGTCGCCTTCGGCTCCTTGCAAGGACAATAAGATAACAATGCTCGGCTCCAAATTTTCATTCTTCGTGGCGCCCCGAAGGGGCATGAATGTTTATTCTGTGAATGAATTTACACGAATTGATATGAATTGATATTGATTGATCGATGGGAATGCCTATGATTTTGACTTTCGGCTGTTTTCTGTTAAGTAGGCGTGAAACAGGCCTTCCAGTTCCTCTAAGCAATCATCCATGATGGACATGGTAGTGATGGCTGCAAAACAGTTCAGATGAAAGAGGGCATTCAGGCTTGCATCTTTGGGATTGATGCTCAGCAGCCTCTTGTGAAAGACATGATTCACCTTATTGACATTATCATAGATCTCCACAAGGCCCTTTAACTCCCATTCAGGTCTTTTCCCCTTTTTCAGCAGGAAATATTGCGCCAGCAAATACATAGATGCCGCCCGATACATGGTCTCCTCGGTGGTTGCGAAAGGAAGATGGGTAAAGACCATGGGACGCAATTTGTCCACAACCGGGCACCCGCTGGAGACCATATATATGCCTATGATCGAGCTAAGCCCCTCCTGCAGACTCGTCAGCTTTCGGAATTCCCTGAGCTTGGTTGAAATGATGATTTCCGCTTCATCCGAAGAAACGTAATCTTTAAAGAAATTAATGACCTCGACCAAATTGACCGCAATGGGACAATGGGGGTTTTCCTTCGGGTCCAGCGGGCAGTTGGGGCATTGATGGTATCCCAGTTTAGTCCAGGCCGGAAAGGCCTTTATGGGCCTTTTGACTAACTGAAATGAAGGGGTTTTCAAAGAAATAGAGAATTCTTTCCGGAGCCCGTTGCTGAGATTGAATTTGTAGTCAATTTTAAAGATTTCATCAGTCATGATTATTCATAGTCATTTAATTTTTCTTCCGCCTTGCGGGCCTTGTCAAGCATTTTGTTATAGCTCCCCTGCAGCTTTTGATCTGTTTGATTGATCCTTTTTTGGGGATAGGAAAGCTTTTTCTGGAGGGTATAATTGAATTGGCGGTTATAATTGTAAAAACCCAGATCAACCGGTAAGGAGTATGTCAGTTTTATCTCCAGGCTTTCCTGCCTCGGCCCCCAGTTGATCGATACATCCTCTTCATCCATTACAATGCCAAGTTCCTTGGCCTGTGCCAGAATCTCTTCCTGGATCTCCTGATCCTTTTTGGAAAAACTATCCACAGCGATCCCATTGATTGCGGTTTTAAACCGTCCTGAACAGTAGGAAGGCCGTATCAAATGAATCGTAAGGAAGGTCAGACCTGCCACAAAAAGGATAAAGATCATCAGGCCCTTCAGAGAAAAGCCGGATTCTTCTTTGATCTTTTTTTGGGTATTAATGAAAAAGGAACAGATTTCTTTTCTTATTGATTTAAATAATTTATTATAGATGATTGTCAACCCCCCCCTTCAAGATTCCCCGTGTTCTGGTATTGTTTGAATAATAAAATAAATCATAATCAGAGATTAATTCTTATTCCTCTCCCTTAATAATTGATCGGAAAGTTGGCCAAAGTCTATCGGGTAATTTCGTTGTGAATCATAATATCCCGATTTCCTTATTGACAATTCAGAGCCGGATTGAATATACTTTTTAGCGAAGTTTGAGTGCCTGTCATCGATTACCTATCGATGGGGATCGTGCTAATTGATTGAAAATAAAACAAATAATTTCCCAGGATTCCATTATCCTTTTATGGTGGGGGATGTTTCATATGCTTGATTCAGCCAAATTCGAGTCTATTCCTGAAGAGGATATTTATTATTTTAATATGGGAGAGCATTGCCGGATACACCGCTACCTCGGGGCCCATCGTTTAGAAAAGGGGGTCCGTTTTGCCGTGTGGGCGCCCAATGCACAGGAAGTGGCTGTGGTTGGAAATTTTAATGATTGGAATGTGCATGCGCATGCCATGAACCGACGAGGCTCCACAGGCGTATGGGAGCGGTTTATCCCGGGGATCAATCATGGCATCTTTTATAAATTTGCCATTCGCAAGCGGGATGGAAATTGGCATTTTAAAACAGATCCCTTTGCCAGGTTCATTCAAAACGGAACCGAGCGAACACCCATATTGATCGAAGATTACTATGAATTTAAACACCCCAAACCAAGGGATGAGGATAAGTTTACACGTCCTTTGAGTATCTTCGAGGTCCACCCCCTCTCCTGGCGCTACAAGGATGGAAGGCCTTTGAGCTATCCGGAGCTCATTGATGAGCTGGTGCCCTATGTCAAATATATGGAATATACCCATGTGGAGCTGATGGGGATTCTGGAACATCCCTATGTGCCCTCATGGGGTTATCAGGTCATCGGTTTTTACGCCCCCACATCCAGACTGGGTACACCCGTGGAATTTAAGCAACTGGTGGATGCATTTCATAGAGAGGGGATAGGTGTGATTCTGGATGTGGTTTTGGTGCATTTCCCGAAAGATGAAACAGGCCTTGCCCGATACGACAGTGATTGTCTGTTTGAATGTCCCATCCCTGAGCGAAAGATGACGGCATGGGATACCTATTACTTTGATTTTGCCAGGAATGAGGTGAAGAGTTTTCTCATATCCAATCTGTTTTATTGGATCGAGCATTACAATATCGATGGTTTCAGGTTCGATGCCGGGGGGCATTTTCATTATTACGAATTCTCTTCGGATAAGAAACACAGGGAATTTGTTCATCGATTCGGCAACTGCCACAACCCGGAAGGCTATCGTTTCATGCAGACCATGAATTATGTTGTCAAAAAGGAGCATCCGGAAACGTTGCTTATCGTGGAGGACTCCACCATTGCCAGCGGGGTGACCAAACCGGTGGAGTTTGGGGGGCATGGTTTTGATTACAAGTGGGACCTGGGCTGCACCAGTCATATGATGAAATTTTTCAGGAAGCCCTACAGTGAGAGAAGCAATATGTATGGGGACCTGACCTATCCGATGCTCTATCATCATACGGAGAATTTTCTGCTCCCTTTGTGCCATGATGAAGTCGTGCACATGAAAAGGACCATGGTCAACAAGACCGAAGACCTGAGCGATTTTGAAAAATTTGCCAATCTCAGGGTCTTGTATCTCTTCCAGTTCGGCATGCCTCAGAAAAAGCTTCTTTTTATGGGGCAGGAATTCGGCCAGATGAACGAATGGAATGAGGAAACGCAGTTGCCATGGGAATCCCTGTGGGACCATAAACATAAGACCATGCAGTGGTTTGTCAAACGGTTGAATGAGGTCTATAAATATATCCCTGCAATGCATGAGGGGGATAATATCCAGAACGGATTCGAATGGATCGAATGCCAGAATTACCGCAAGAAGATCTTATCCTTCATACGATACAATAAGGATTATTCCGAACTGGTGGTTTATCTGATCAATCTCTCCAAGGAATGTTATAATGACTTCCGGTTGGGCGTGCCTTTTCGTGGTAAGTACTGCAAGGTGCTCGATACGGATGCCCAGGAGTTCGGCGGAAATGGGCACAACTGGATATCGGAATATCATACCGATAATATTCCTGCATTCCATCACCAGCACAGTTTTACAACGAAGTTACTGCCTTTGCACGGACTGCTTTTTAAATCTCTGGAGATCGAGCGTTAGAAAGGCTTCCCTTTATTCGATCAGTTCCAGAATCATTTCCTCTGCTTTTGGCCTGGGGATTTTGCTGAGATTGATGATCAGGTGATAAAGCAGGGGATCTTCTCCGGTCTGCTGAAAATGGGTTTCCAGAAATCTCCGGCGCCGTTTGTCCTCTGCCCGGATTTTTTGAACGAGTGTGGATTCGGATTGTTTGAAAAGGTGTTGCGTCCTTAAATGTTCGACCCGGTATTCCATGGAGGCCATGAGTCTGATGTGAATCACTCCGGGCTGATCCTGAAGAATAATTTGCGATCCCCTGCCCACAATGATGGCATTCCCCCGTTTCAGCAGTTTCATAAACAGGTCCTTTAATGCCTCTTTGTATTCTTTGGGATCGATGGTGTCTTTCTTGAGGAAGGCAAAACGGGAGGATGCAAAGTCGATGACCGAAGCGGAAAACATATCCTTTAGCTGGTCATGTTCAAGGGTATACTCTGTTTTGCGGTCCAGTTTTTTTGCAATAATCGGGACAATCTCCTTCTCAAACAGGGCGTAACCTGTTTTTTTGGCCAGTTCCCTGGCAATTTCTCTCGCCCCGCATCCGAAAGTCCTTGAAATAGTCAGTATCGCCATAAAATCATTCCCCGGATTGTTGATCTGTTTTCTGTGTAAACTCTATAATCAATATTGAATCTTTTTCTGATTGTCAAGTCTTTTTGAAATTCAACGCTATTTACCTGCAGAGCAGGAGACAAAAAAAGACTGCTGAAATAAGCAGTCATTTTTTTGAATCACTTATATTAATCAGTGCCCTGCAGGGCTCTGAGAATGCACTATAGAACATCATCTCCTTTCAATTAGAGATTCTGTCATAAAGTTCACTTTAGAAGTCTTAACTATCCTTTCTTGCAAAGCGGTTGATTTCAATATTTATCGGGGCCAATTAAGATTAAAGCCCTGCAGAGCAACTATATATATTATAATGCTTTTTTGAATAAAAAACAAAGGTTTTTTAAATAGTTTTCAAAACGAAGACAAGATCAGGGATGAATCATCTCTTTATTTCAATATTTCCTCCAATTCATGGGCAAATCTCTTGGCGCTTTCTCTGGCCTTATCCCAGTCCTTCTCCAATAAATATTCATAGAAATCAATGCAGGTTAGCCGTCTCAAACATCCGAAATCACATGATTCAGAAAAGTCCGGTTCCGCCAGGAGGCAATTTTGGGAACACTCATAAAAATCACACAAAGGACAATAGTTGATGATACCCTCATCCAGATCTAATTCCTTAAGTGCCTCTCTCTTAACCATTTCGATAAGCAAATGGTTAAATTTGCACTGAGATTTCAGCCTTTCAAAAAGGTCATCCGTAAAATGAGATATGGCATGCCAGACCCTTATGGTATCGGAAAGCGCATCTTTGGGATCTTTATATGCCATCTCTGTTTTTTCCTGCAATGGTGATATTTATTGGAATCGAGTCTTCAGGTTTTTGAATCGAATGAATGACTCACTTGTTTTTCAGCACGAAATGGACAGGTCTGTTTTTCCCCCTCTGCTCAGAATCAAGGATAACCCTGTTCTAATACTTCACATACATTTATCATAAGCCGGGATGAGAAAAATACAAAAGAATATTTGATTTGCAGGGCGGCAAAATACTCAGATTGACTTTGAATCAGCCGGGTTACCATACATGACATTGATCCTTCCACACAACTTCCCATTAAAATATATCAATGCTCAATCCATATGTCAATAAGTCAATAAGATATATAAGTTTTGCAACTCTTATCCCTCCTCTTATCCATGGTGTAATCCCTTAACCCGGAGTTGTATTCTGCTGTGGTCCTATCCATGGCTTTATTCTTATTATATTTTCAGGATTCCAATGACACAGATGACCCGCCTGTGAAATACTGGACAGATCCGGGAGCACCCGTCCCATAACTATAGTCGATTACCCGGTAGAAAATTATGCCCCTGTACCGGCATCCGATCAGGTCGAGCTGACATTCTATGTGGGAGAAAAAAATCAATATATTTTTCAATGCATAGATCCGGATTGTTTCATCTTCTCATAGGCTTACAATCTGAACGGTCAGATACCGGCCACCACTTATGTGCCTTGGAATACCCCCGGCATGGCCCCAAGGGATGACATGTCTGTTTTATGCTGGGAGGATCTATCTTATTGTTATTGTGGCCCATGTGATTATACAAGTCTGTGTTTTCGGTATTGGTGCAGTTTTCTTTCACCTTCCAGATGCTTGATCAGCTTTACACCCCAATTTGAAGGATATTATGAGGAATTGTTTGGTTGCTTCGATTCAAAGGGTGGCATGGTCTATATTGAGGCAGAAATCTTCTGCGTATCAAGAGATGAAAGGTCCAATCATCCGCCCATCATCCTGGGCGGTCCGACCCAACCTGTGATCATGGTTGCCGGTGAGGAGTAGATTCTGCAAACGCCCATTTTTCGCAGTGGAAGACCCGGATGGCGATGAGGTCTACGCCTCCTGCAACATCGGTACTGTGGGAAAGGATCCGACAGGTAACTTTATGTGGAAGTTCCAGAGCAACTTCCCTAACACCTATATAGTGGAAATCCTCTTCTTCGATGTCAGGGGCGGAGAGGCTATAATGGAATTTCCTGTGGAGGTGAAACCCTGGCGGGAGTATCTCTCTGTATTTTTACCCTGAAGATATAACAATAAAAAAAACAATCAAGGGATAATCATAAAGTGATATTTAAGAAGGGGCGGGAGATTAATCCTTTTTCTCCTATGAGAAGAAAGAAGGATAAAAAAGCCTTTTTGCTATTTTATCATTAAATCTTTAGATTTATTTATTGATGGGCCTGTAGGAGAAGATGATCTGTCCCATTTTGGGCTCTGGGCTACTGGTGTTAATGAAACAGCCAGAACCGGCAATGCCGATATCCCAGCTTTTTAATCCTGCCTGGACAGCGCTGAAGTAGTTGACTTGGATTTCGATAACGGGTGGTGATGTTTCGTTGCGGTTGATCCTTGTTCCAGGAACCATCCAACCATCGGCATCCTCTGCCCTTTCCCACCCTATCGCAGGATGAAAGCAGAATACATCCAGGATAGACACATCAGCAACGCCTGGGCAAGGGATGAAGATTTTAACAGGGCTTACAAAAACCGTTGGCGGTTCTAAGGAAACCGGGAGCCCTACACCATGGCTTATGGTCAGTGGAGGAATTTCACCCAGTGGTCCAAAATGAGGCCTAACGGATTCATTTGGATCGCAAATGATCCTGGCACCTTCAATCTCGGTGCCGGAACAAGCTGAACATACATATTGGCAGGGATCAGAATAATCATCTACCATGAATGAAGGTGTGTTAGTAATGGCAGCAAGATATTCATCTTCACTTTCAGTCCGGAAACCATATGTATAATTCTGCATGGGAATACCCCGAATATCCTTGGCATCAACTGTTACAGTGACATTTTCCCCAAAGCTGAAGTAATCTGTAGGATAAAAGATTACCCAGTAATCAGTGCAATCACCCTCTATTACCTGCTTCGATCTCATGCAGGATGAAATATCTTCTCCTTGAACCATCATGTCGATACTATTCGTATCAATCCTCACTTGACCCTTGATTCTGATAACAATTGAGGTATCCACAGGGACCCTTAAAGAACCTTCCTGGATTCCTTGGTCTGCATAAGGAGTGCAGTGACTTTCCACAATGTATGGACGGATGGGATGTGTACTATTATTCAGTGGAGATGTTGCCCCATTAAACTCCTCAATGTTGGTGTAACCATCATTATCAAGGTCTTGCGAAGCATCTCCTGGGTTATTAGGATCAAGCCCATAATCGATCTCCCAATGGTCAGGCAGCCCATCACTATCATTATCAAGGTTGATATTCTGGTTCTGTATCCAGGATACAGAAATATGATCATTAAACTCACTACTGTGTCCAAATGCAGCTCGCTGTCCCTCATCAGCCTTCTGAAGATAGAATCCGACCCAATTAAATGCATTCAAATTGAATTCCCCTGATTGTCCTGAGGTGACGGAATATTTGATTTCCAGAGTTGAATTGGGGCCAATGGGATTATTTTCATTAAATGTATTCGGTGTCTCCATTATCCATCGATATGGGATCGTCCCTTCATAGACCTCATCAATTGATCCATATTCTTCTATAGAGTCAGATACAACATTTCCGTCAATCTTAACGATGATTGAACTAACTGTAAGGCCCTGAGGTATGTGATCCACATAGTAAAGCCCGCGCAGATCAATCGTATCGAAATTTTTAAAGGTTGTTGTGACTGTAATGGGGTCACCAATAGATGCTTGAACCTTGTCGAAACTTCTCTCAATACTCGTAGTGGAGAAGTGGGTGGAAAAACTGAAACAAGGGCTGCAGGTCAGCAAGCATATATAAAATGATATCAAAAGACTTTTTGGTCGTTTCAGAATCCATTTTTTATGAATCAGCATCTCATGGTTCTTCAATAGTATATGATAGGATTTACTCCATGTATTGACGGATCATATCCTTTACTTCTTCTTCAGTTGCGGTCCCTTCTTTGAACTCTTTGATTTTTCGATCCAGGTCAACTCTCTCTACGGGCTCTCTGACTGTTATAGTCGCCATGGCCTCATTAGATAGCGCTCCATTGTCATCCTGAACTGTATAAGTAAATGCATCCGTGCCTATGAAGTCATTGGTTGGTGTATAGGATACGGTTCCGTCGCCATTAATGTCAATCGATCCATTACTCGGAGATCCAATTATAGTAATGCTGTTTGGATCGATCGTGCCGTCAACATCTGTGTCATTTGAGATCACATCGATGGTGACCATTGTGTTTTGCTTAGTATTCGTAATATCCTCGAATGCCACCGGGGGATCATTCACAGGGGTCACACTGATGTCTATAGTAGCATTCTCGGAATTCACAATGCCATCATTTACTAAGAATGATAAGCTGTCATCACCGTTATAATTGTTATCCGGTGTATATGTGAGATTCGGCGGCATTCCCGAAAGTGTACCATTGCCCGGACCGGAAACGATCACAAAGGTAAAGGCATC
>JBLIRM010000119.1:0-10210 GCA_049472295.1 bacterium
ATTTTAGGAGCGGATAAAGCAGTGCTGTTATCGTTTAGAGGTTTATAATGCTCTTTGAATATTTGGACAACTGATGCTATTCCCCGGACAAGCTCATAGTGTCACATCAATCAAGAAATATCATTTCGGTGAGCCAAAGCCCCGAGCGAAGCGTGGGGGGAAGCGAGAAATCTTAAGATTTCAGAGCCTGTTCCAAGTGAAACGATGAATCTTCTTCGGCTCCTCGAAATGACAGAGTATCGTTGACATTACACTAGTCAGAATAAGATTCCTCCGTGCAGATGGTATGGTGAAATGCCTTCTCAATTGCCTTTACCCGATCCATTCTCTCCGGGTCCAGAAATATCCGATAAGCACAAGCTTCTCTGTCAAGTGATCTTCCGAGCAATTTCTGCTCCAAAAGGGAAAGGGCCTCGATGGATTTATCGCAAACCGGATAACCCCGGTCATCAACCCTGATGTTCGAATCGAGGATGATCTTTGAAATATTGTTGATATCTACAAGCTTGATATGACCGGAACGGGTAAGGATGAGATTGCCCACACCCGCAAGATCAGGCACAAAACAGGCATCTTTGATCATTCTTTTGATTTTTTCAATAAATTGTTCGGTTCTTTCCCTGAACATATCGATCCATTCTTTGGTTTCCACAACTTGATTCTTCATTTTTTCATACCTTAGTTCATTAAGGAGTGAAATCAAATGCCTTTGATCCAAAAGACTCCACGGATCCAGAATGACCCCCCGAACATATTCCTGGAGACCGCAGAGAAGGATATGATGTTTATCATGCATTATGTAATCCACAAGGAATTCCTGGGATTTGGCCATATTCTCGGGTACCAGATAGCTTGCAATGATCTTCACCCTGTGGATCTCTTCCCAGGCCTCTTCGATTGTAAGGAATCTCGTTTTAAAAATCCTGAACACCTTTGAAGGTACAGCCCTGGGAAACAATCTCATTCCATTGATAAAAACCCCTTTGGTCTCATATGTTAATGCCTTTGAATCCAATATCTCCATGATCTGGGAGCGCAAGCCCTCTCGATAATGCCTCCTGAAGACAACAATCCCGGGGTCTTTGATAAAGTTCAATCCCAAAATATCTTTATGATCCAGATATATTTTATCTCTTATATCTTCACACATACTCACAAATGGAAAGAAAGTGCTCTGGCAACAAAAGCCCTTTATGGATTGGCATCAGCCATTTCTCTGATCCCCTTTTCTCTAAGTTCAACCCGTCTTATTTTGCCGCTAATGGTTTTGGGTAATTCCTGAACAAATTCGATCTCCTTTGGATATTTATAAGGGGCTGTCACCCTTTTGACATGTTCCTGTAATTCCCTTACGAGTTGTTCAGAAGGGGTATAGACGCTATCCAGCACAACAAATGCTTTCACAATCTGCCCCTTGAGTCTATCCGGTATACCCACGACTGCGGCTTCGACAACAGCGGGGTGCTCGATTAAGGCACTTTCAACCTCAAAGGGACCGATCCGATAACCTGAGCTTTTGATAATATCATCACTTCTCCCCACAAACCAAAAATATCCGTCCTTATCTTTGTATCCTCGGTCACCGGTAATATACCAGTCGCCTTTAAATACCTGATCATTCAGATCATTGTCAGAGTAATAACCCCTAAAGATACCATTGGGGTGCTTTGGCTTGACCTTGACAGCAATATCCCCCTCTTTGTCAATGCCGGCAGGCTTCAGATTTTCATCCAATATCTGCACGTTAAAAAGTGGAGATGGTTTTCCCATAGAGCCGTATTTTACCTTCATCCCGGGAAGTGTGGCAATAATGACAACTGTTTCAGTCTGACCATAACCCTCATAAATTTCCACCCCCACATGCCTTTTCCATATCTCGACCACCTCAGGGTTCAATGGCTCTCCCGCACTTACACAATGCCTCAACTCCGAAAAATCATATTTTTTCAAATCCTCGAGGATGAGCATCCGATAGGCCGTAGGTGGCGCACAAAATGTGGTGATGCCGAATTTTTCAATCAATTCCAGGATCTTATCCGCCTTAAACCTATTATAATTATAGGCAAATACCGTGGCTCCCATAATCCATTGACCAAAGATCGAACCCCAGGCAATCTTTGCCCATCCTGTGTCTGTAATGGTCCAGTGAATATCGTTCTCCTTTAAGTCATGCCACAGTTGTGCTGTGGATTTATGTGCCAAGGGATAAGAATGATCGTGTAAAACGATCTTGGGATAACCTGTGGTACCTGATGTAAAATATAATAAAAATGGATCCGTAATTTTGGTATTTCTTTTTTCACCGAAGGTAATATAGTTTCTGGACGAAGGTTCAATATTCTCTTCAAAATTGATCCAATCCTCTCTCTGGTCATTTAAAACCACAAAACTCTCCACTGTAGGAATGTTTGATTTTATCTCATGGATTTTATTTGCATTATCCTTATCAGTAATAATCATTTTTACATCCGCTTTATTACAACGATATTCGATATCACGAGGCTGTAATGAGACTGCGGAAGGTACTGCAATCGCACCCAATTTCATTATACTGACAATGATATACCACCATTCCGGAATGCGAGGAAGCATGATGAGTATTTTATCACCCTTCTTTATACCTTCTCTTTGAAGAAAATTTGCAATCTTGTTTGAATATGTTTTTACATCCCAGAAGGTAATTTTTCTTGTGTCTCCTTCTTCATTGGTCCATATTAAGGCCAATTTATTCCGATTATTGACTGCCATTTTATCTATGATATCGAAGGCAAAATTGAAATGATCCGGATAACAGATCTTAAAACCACTTTTTAACTCCTCATAACTTAATCTTTTCATATATAACCTCCGTATATGCATGGCAGTTTCAAAATCATAAATATATCCGATCAATATTATTTTTTCAATATTTATATAAAAAATTTTATTGAAATAATTAATAATAGGGAGTCATAAGAAAAAAATGGATTACTGATCCTTCTATGGTACGAAAACTGCGGACAAACACTTATCCTACTGTAAGGACTCCGAAGATAATGAGGTCCCTGCCCTGTTCTGATATTGATGAATGATATCTTTCAGACTCGATTACCGAACCGGTAAATCAAATGAAGGACATCACCCTGATCCGATGGCTTTCACCCCTCCCACAGAGGGTTGGCTCGGGATTCCTGGATAAGGTATACTGAATTGATTGAATAAATTTGAGTTGAGAGAAAGGAACTGATTCGAAAGGTTCAGGGTGTAAGGGAAAACCGACAAGGCACCCTGGGACAGGAATCCCAGTGTGGATGGATATATCGCAGCGGGATATGCGGGCTGGAATGTATAATTGGTCAACCAAGGATAAATCATATAGGGCATAACGGCCTGGGATGCTGATTTTTTTTCACTCTGTGATTCCGTCTTTTCGAGTTTTGGTATCTTATCGGGATCCGCCTTTTTGGTCACGGGAAGACCGGTATCCATCCAGGAAACAGAATCATTTTCATTATCAATGTCCAATGATACGGTTTCCAACGTAATGCCAAGCGATCCCCCATCCAGTCTGCCTGGATAGCCAGTGTATCCACCATAGGCATTATTATACCCTGCGCCCTCGAATCCTCCAATGCCACCCGGATAAGCCGCACTCTCCTTCAGATTATTATCAATCTCATAGACTTCGGTATAACCAAGCGATTCCAGTCTCTCCGCTGCAAATGTGCTTCGTATCCCGCATGCACACATCAGAATCAATGGCTGGTCTTTATCCTCACCGAATGTCTGCTCCACTAAGGCATCAAAATCAGGATTATCGATTAATTTTTTCGTTCCATCTTCATTCATCCCTTTAAAAACCTTCCAGGAAATCAGATAGGCAATGGGGTCCCCACCGGGCTCCAAAGCCGGACTCCCCACAAACAAATATTCCTCTAATGTCCTTACATCGATCATCGAAGCCTGACCACCGCTGACCATATTGTATGCCTCCTGGGCAGTAATCAAATCATATGCTTCGATACATTCTAAAGACATAAGCATTCCAAAGAGAATGAATGAAAACATTAAAAAGATAAAACGAAACCTTTTCATCATGATTCTCCTTCCCTCATTTTTCTACGTCTTTCAACACTTCATAAAGATAATAAAAACAACAAAAAATATGATAAAGAAATAATTCCATCCTGCCTGAACAGGTATATATGCAAAAAGATTTTGATCCGGATTGAAACATGCGATATAAAACATTTATCATCAATAATCCATATCAATATGTTAAACCTTATTATATCTTTATGTCAAAAAATTATTATCTGGAGTAAAAGGGGGATGCATTGACCGAGGACAAAAATAGAATCGAAGGATTTTGGGCCAAGATACTTTCCGAAGGAAGGATACCCGAGGAAAAATTGGCATCCATCTCAAAGGCCATCCATGCACGGATGGCCCAGAGCAGTGAGCATATCAGGGAGCCTGACAACATAGATATCCCATCCATGATTGACCATACCCTGCTGAATCCCATGGCCACCATGAATGATATCAAAAGATTATGTGATGAGGCAGTCAGATATCAATTCTTTTCTGTTTGTGTGAATCCTTGTTATATATCTCGCTGCAAAGAATTACTTCATGAAACCGGAATAAAGGTCTGCACTGTAGTCGGTTTTCCACTTGGTGCAAATATGCCTGATGTAAAGGCATTTGAGGCCCAACATGCGGAGTCGATGGGTGCGGATGAAATCGATATGGTTATCAATATTGGTGCCCTAAAGGAGAGGGATCTTTTACTTGTCAGGGAGGAAATTGCCGGTGTGGTGAATGCCACCCGGAAGCAGACCGTTACAAAGGTCATTCTCGAAAACGCCTATCTTACAATGGAAGAGAAGATATTTGGCTGCCTATCGGCATTGGAAGCAGGTGCAGATTTTGTAAAAACATCAACTGGATTTGCTCCTTCTGGGGCAACGATCGAGGATGTGGCCTTGATGCGATACATCATTGGTGAAAAAATGGGTGTCAAAGCAGCCGGCGGCATCAGAGACCGCAAGTCAGCCTTTGGGATGATTAAAGCAGGTGCAAATAGGATCGGGACCTCGTCATCCGTCAAGATTGTGAATGAGGGTGATGATATTCTTCAAAGGAAAATATAAACCGGCATTTAATGAGGATGAGGATGCCTCATCCTGTTGTATTGACATGGCCAATATACAAGGGATATATTCATTGAATATGCAATGAATCCATACAAAATTCAAATGGGATTAAAATGATGCCTATGATCAAAAGAATCGACATGATTGAAAATGCCTATAATGACGAAAGGGGCTGGGTAACCAATCCCTTAGAGGTCAGCGGTGTTTTAAGCAACACACTGAGCAACCTCCATATTGCCTCAGTGCAGCCGGGTTGCATCAGGGGGAATCATTACCATAACCATGCCACTGAATGGTTGTTGATCTTTGGCGGCGCTGCAAGCTTTTACTGGCGTTCGAGCGAAGAGAAGACCCTTCATGAAGAGGAGATCAAAGGGAGCGATCCAGTGTCATTTGAGATCCCCCCTGGAATTGAACACGCCGTGATTAACCGGTCAGAAAAGGAAATCTTTCTAATGGCATTCAGGAATGTTGCTGATGCAGATACGATTCAAAGCCTTATTCTTAAAAAATAAAAAAGATTCTTTGAGAGTCAAATCCTTAAACGCCCCTATTTAAGGACTGATAAGATGAATGCCATTGATATCATCTCCAGAAAGCGTGACGGTCTAAAGTTAACGCACTCAGAAATCGAATTCTGTGTCAATGCCTATGTCCATTCACAGATGGCTGATTATCAAATGGCGGCCCTCTTGATGGCCATATACCTTAAAGGCATGGATGAGGAAGAAACAGCCTGGCTTACGGATGTCATGCTCAAATCCGGTGACACGGTCAACTTCCCCTCTCCGAATCATCTTTATGTGGACAAACATTCCACAGGGGGGGTCGGGGATAAGGTATCCATCATCCTTGCCCCTCTTGTGGCTTCCTGCGGTGCAAAAGTGCCCATGCTTTCGGGCCGTGGATTGGGACATACCGGCGGCACATTGGACAAACTCGAATCCATCCCCGGATATCGAACAGATCTCTCGATTGCGAAATTCAAAAACGCTGTTCAGACTGTCGGTTGTGTGATAGCGAGCCAAACCACACAAATGGCAACTGCGGATCAAATGATTTATGCCCTTCGTCATAGCACGGCCACCATTGCGTCAATACCCCTGATATGTGCATCCATCCTTTCCAAAAAATTTGCCGCAGGGCCTCAAGGATTGGTGTTTGATATCAAATGCGGAAATGGTGCCTTTATGAAAACCATGGATGAGGCTCAAAAACTGGCAAGAAACCTAATCAGTGTCAGTAGGGCCATGGGAAAAAATGCCTCTGCATTGATTACCGATATGAATCAGCCATTGGGTTATTCCGCAGGGAACATCCTGGAGGTCGTCGAATCCATTGAGGCACTGCTGGGTAAAATCAGCCCGGATTTGTATCAGATTACGCTCGAATTGGGGGCGGAAATGCTTATTATGGCGGGCATCAGCAAGGATCGAAGCCATGCTGTTTCTCTATTGAAGAGGAATCTCAAGAACGGTTCCGCTTTCGCCAAATTCGAGCAGATGGTATCAAATCAGGGGGGTGATCTCTCCCCGTTCTGTTATCCCAACAGGGTACCAAAGGCTCCGGCCATCGGTCAATTCAAATCCCCGGGTGAGGGATATATCCAAGGATTTGACACAGCGGCATTGGGCTGTATTATCCGGGATATGGGCGGTGGAAGAAGGAGAAAGGATGACAACATCGATCCCATGGTGGGTTTGAAATTCTATAAAAAGATAGGGTGCAGGGTATCCTATGGTGACATCTTGTTGGAAATCCATGCCAGGGGTCTCCGCCAACTGGATGAGGCAAAGAAGGTGATCGCCTCGTCCATAAAGATAGGGCCCGAAAAGGTCGATCCGCCTTCCCTTATAAAAAAGAGAATCTCCCGATGACTTCCCTGATAAGGCATATCCTGGATCAATCAGAACAATTGGGAAATAAACCTGCCTTCATCAATGATGAAAACGGAAAAAGTCACACACTATCCTACCTTGATTTTCGAAGACTCGTGATTGCATTTTCAAAGGCCATCCAAAAGAAAGACATACCCTATAAGAGCCGGGTCCTGCTCCTTGGTGAAAATTCTCCGAAATGGCCGGCAGCCTATCTTGGGGCGCATCTTTGTGGGCTGACCGTAATCCATGCCGATGTCCGGTTTACTGAAACGGAATTCAAAAGGATCATGGAATTTACAGATCCTTCCCTCATACTGTGCGATAAAGCCTTTGCCAAATACTTTAAAAAGGCTCCCAAAAAGATCCTCCTGGATGATATATCCCCTTTGGATCAAGATTTTGTTCCCCGTATCATACCTCTGGCTCCCGACCAGCCCATGTCCATTATCCTGACCTCAGGCACCACAAGCAATCCGAAGGGTGTCATGCTGAACGAATCCAATTTTATGTCCAACATCAGGATGTTTGAATCCATGAAGGGCTTCGTCTCCTCAAGAGACAAGCTCGTAGCCATACTTCCGTTGCACCATGTCTATCCATTCACCTGCACTGTGCTTGCGCCGCTTTACATAGGTGCGACCCTGATCTATCCGCAATCACTGAAAGGGGAGGACATCTTCGGGGCGATCAAAAACCATGGGGGGACTATACTGATTGCCATCCCCAGGGTGCTTGAACTCTTCTGCAACAGGATCTTCGACAGAGTTGCACAGCTTCCAACCATGAAAAGATGTATCTTTTACACCCTTTACTCATTGGCCGGGTCCATTTTTCCTTCCAGAATAAAGGCAGGAAAACTCTTTTTCCGGAGCATCCACGGGAATTTCCCCTCCTTCCGATTTTTTGCTTGCGGGGGAGCAGCACTGGATCCCGAGGTCCATAAAAGGCTTGGAAAGCTCGGATTCAGGATTATCGAAGCATACGGCCTGAGTGAGACATCACCCATTGCCGCACTCAACGATCTCAAAAAACAGGTACCCGGGTCCGTTGGACGTCCTGCGCCCGGAGTGGAGATAGAAATCGAAAAAAACGATCCCTCTCTGGAGAATGGTGAGATATGCATCAAGGGCCCCAATGTTATGATGGGATATTACAAGAGGCCAGACCTTACTGAAAAGGTCGTTATCGATGGGTGGTTTCATTCAGGGGACCTCGGCTATCTGGACCGACGGGGTCATCTCTTTATCACCGGACGCAAGGATGAAATGATCGTCCTTTCAAACGGCAAAAATATATATCCGGAAGAACTTGAGAAACATTACGGACAAAACGAAAAAATAAAGGAACTGTGTATTGTTCTCTTAAAGGAAGGCGGCAAAGAGTTTCTGACAGCCGTTGTTTTTCCCAATAAGGCATTTTTCATGCAGCACAAAAATGCCAATATCTACCAGGACATCAAATTCGATATCGAAACTGCAGCCCATAGGCTCCCTCCCTATAAGAGGGTCTCACGCATCGAACTGGTTGATGATGAATTTCCGAAGACAGCATTGGGCAAGCTCAAGCGTTATAAAATCCTTGAACTCCTCAAAGAAAGGGCTCTAAGATCAGAGACCACCGGTCAGAGCATCCCTCCGGAAGATCAGGACCCGTTTCTGGTTTTTACAAAGGAATTCCTTAAACTCAAAAAATTTCCTTCTCTCAAAGCCAACCTTGAAACGGATATCGGACTCGATTCCCTGTCAAAGATTGAATTTTTCTCTGCCATAGAAAAAAGATACAATACAAAAATCAGTGAAGAATACGCCTCAGGGATACTCACATTAGAGGATATCAAAAGGCTCATTCCGGAAAGAGCTCAAGCCGAAAGAGGCTTTGATGAAACGCGCATCGAGGACGAGATTCTGATTCCCCCGGATCCCCCTCTGGGAAAGCATGTAAGTGCCATCAATAATCCTCTGGCCACTCTGATTCGCTTCTGTTTTTATTTGTCCTGTAAGATATTTATCAAAATCGTCTTCAATGCTGGGCTCGCCGGAAAGGAAAACCTGAGTGATCTCGAGCCCCCATTCATTATCGCCCCCAATCATGTATCCTATATTGATGCCCTTGTTCTTTATGGTCTTCTTCCCTTCAGGATTATCAATCAGAGCTTTTTTATATCCATTCCCCTCTACTTCGGGGTATTCCCCCTTTCTCTCATCCGCAGAATAGGCAGAATCATACTAACAGGAAGTTGGGACACGGCCGTTCGATCGCTTCAGTATACCTATCAGGTACTCAAAGGGAAAAAAATCATGTGCGTTTTTCCTGAAGGAAGCCGGTCCATTGACGGAAATATCGGAACACCCAAGAAAGGGATCGGCTTCGTGGCCAAAAAAAGCAATGCCTTCTTCGTGCCCACATATATCGAAGGCTCAAACTCCCTCTATTCAAGGAAAAATCCGGGATTTCACAGGGCCCGCATCATGGTTCACATCTTTCCGCCGATTTATCCTGAAGTGAGTGTGGATAACTTCCTGCACAGATGGAAGGCTCTCTTACAGGACTTTCATAATGAAAAATCAACCATGTAAAATTTGATGAATTCATAAAAAGTCCAAAAAATGTCATTGTGGTGAGCCGAAGCCATAAACTTTTAATTTTTAAATCATTCTCTGTGTGTCCTCTCTTTACTCTGGGGTTATTTGTGCTATTTGGAATTAAAGACCTCACATATCAGGGATTGTTGGGATAGTCCCTAAAAGGCATCATGATTTAATCAAAAGATTCGATGATAATAAAAGGCATTGTTGGGATATTCCTAAAAGAGCATCATGACTTAATCAAAAGATTCAATAATAAAATACCGAAAAAATAATATACATTAAAAATATTTGGTCAGACGATATGAAAGGGCAGATGAAATTTCAGATTATTATGGTGAACGCCCTGAGTAGATCGTCATTGCGAGTGCGAAGCCCGAAGCAATCTCAAAACAGATTGCTTCAATGAATTTATTGGATAAACATAAAAGGAGATAGGGAAAATGAAGAAAATAGCGATCATTCTCATCATTGTATTGGCCTTCTGTGTTCCGGCACGCGCTGCGGATATTATATTATCACCCACTCTGATTCAGTCCGAATTAGAAGAGATGACAAAGGAACTGGGATTTGCCATCAGTTATACGCCTCTGGCCCCTGCAGCCCC
>JBLIRM010000012.1:0-29411 GCA_049472295.1 bacterium
GAAGCGAGCCATCAGACCGGATTTCATCCCCGAGGCCTATCGGGCCGAGGGCATCATCGAAGGGCTTGTGTCCGAGGGGATCCGGGGGAAAAGGGTACTGATCCCGAGGGCGGCACAGGCAAGAGAGATCCTACCAGAGCAATTATCCGAGGCCGGTGCGGACGTGCGGGTGGTGCCTGTATATGAGACCCTTCCGGATACAGGTGCGGATACGGAAAGGCTGGTGCAGCAGATAAAGGCACGGGAGATCGATATGATCACCTTTACCAGTTCATCCACTGTGACGAATTTTTTTTCCGGCCTGGAGGGTCGGATTGAGAAAAGTGAATTAAATGAGATTATCATGGCATGCATCGGGCCCATCACAGAGAAAAAATTGAAGGAACAGGGTTTCTCTGCCCGGGTGGTGGCTGAAAAATTCACCATCCCTGAGCTTGTGGATGCCATTTTGGCATATTATTCATAATTAGGGTATATTTATTAAAAACACGAGATCATATTATAGTGATCCGGATATCAATATCAGTTTGGAGAGATTAGGATGATTGGATTTACGAAACTCATTTGTGGACTCGCCACTGTTGCAGAGGCCATGAGACAAGACCAGTGCGAGGGGGAAACATCCCCGAGACTGCTTCAATTTTCTTCCCATGACCGCCCGCTGGTGGTATGGAATACGACAAACCGCTGCAATCTCCGCTGCCTGCACTGTTATATACAGGCAGAGGACCGCAGCTATAAGAATGAACTTTCCACAGAGGAAGCAAGGGCCATGATCGACGACCTGGCAGAGATGCAGGTGCCTGTGCTTCTTTTCTCCGGCGGAGAGCCGATCCTTAGGCCGGACCTTTTTGAGCTCGGGGCCTATGCCACCCAAAAAGGGATCCGATCGGTGATATCCTCAAACGGCACCCTGATTACACCGGAGAAGGCCAAAAAGATCAAAGAAGCCGGATTCCGTTATGTGGGCATCAGCATTGACGGCGCGGAAAAGACCCATGACCATTTCCGGCACATGGAGGGGGCCTTCAAAAAGGCTCTTGAGGGTGTCCGGAACTCCCTGGATGCCGGGGTCATGTCCGGGATCCGTTTTACTGTAAACCGTCACAACTATCCGGACCTTCCCGAGGTTCTTGATATCTGCGAACGGGAGAAGATCCCCCGCTTCTGCCTTTATCACCTGGTTTATGCCGGCAGGGGGAAGGAGATGGTGTCCGATGATATCACACCCCAGGAGACCCGCGAGATGGTCCGCATGCTGATAGAAAAGGCAAATGACTGGTGCCGCAGGGGTGTGGAAACTGAAATCCTGACCACGGACAATCATGCGGACGGTATCTATATCAAAAAATACCTGGAAAAGACAGCGCCGGAGAAGGCTGAGGAAGTCAGTGAACTCCTGAAGATGCATGGGGGTTGCTCTGCCGGGACCAAGATGTCCAACATCGATCCCTTTGGCAATGTGCATGCATGCCAGTTCTGGAGCCATGTGTCCCTCGGAAACATCCGGGATATGAAATTCAGCCGAATCTGGCGTGACCCGGACAATCCAATTCTGCAGAAAATGCGCAAGAAGGCGGAATTTTTGAAAGGCCGATGCGGTGAGTGTACCTATGCGGATCTCTGTGCGGGGTGCAGGATCAGGGCTGAGGTGGTCCACGGGGATGCCTGGGCTGAAGATCCCGCCTGTTTCCTGACACAGGACGAGATCAAAGGGAAAAACTTGGGCGACTGAAATAGATCTGCCCATTTGATTGATAATTGATTCATAGGGGGACATGATGAACTTTCCGTTTTACAGGCCCAGAAGGATGCGGGCCAAGGAAAATCTGAGGAGAATGGTCCGAGAAACCAGACTCTCCCCTGACCAACTGATCTATCCCCTCTTTGTACTTCACGGCAAAGGGATAAAAAAGATGATTCCCACCATGCCGGGGAACTTCCACTTCTCTCCGGATTTGCTGGTGAAAGAGGTTCAGGAGATTCAATCCCTGGGTATTCCTGCGGTGCTCCTTTTTGGTCTGCCTGCACAGAAGGATGAACGCGGGAGCGAGGCGTATGCCAGAAACGGCATTGTGCAGCAGGCAGTCAGGGAGATAAAATCCGCCTGTCCTGAGATGATCGTCATCACAGACGTTTGTTTGTGCGAATATACCAGCCACGGCCACTGTGGCCTCCTGACGGATCAGTGCGAGGTGGACAACGACGCCACTCTGGAACTTCTTGCCAAATCAGCCCTCTCCCACTGCCAGGCGGGCGCGGATATGGTGGCCCCTTCGGATATGATGGACGGCAGGATTCAGGCCATTCGATCCATATTGGACGGAAGCGGCTATACCCATATCCCCATCATGTCCTATGCAGCCAAATATGCATCAGCCTTCTACGGGCCCTTCCGGGACGCTGCAGACTCCGCCCCCCAGTTCGGCGACAGGAGAGGTTACCAGATGGATCCTCCGAATGCCGGGGAGGCTTTGAGGGAATGCAGAATGGATATCCAGGAGGGGGCGGATATCATCATGGTCAAACCCGCCTTGCCCTATCTGGATATCATATGGCAGGTCAAAAACAGCCTGGGATACCCTGTGGCAGCTTATAATGTGAGCGGGGAATTCTCCATGATCCGGGCAGCAGCCGAAAAGGGATGGATCGACGAGAAACGGGTCATGATGGAGGCACTCATCAGTATTGCAAGGGCAGGTGCCGATATGATCATCACCTATTTTGCCAAGGATGCGGCCCGCAACCTGAGGGAAGAATCCCAATAAAGCAGCAAAGAGATTCATGCCTTAGGATCTCAAAAATTTTAAATAGATCACCGGGTGCTCACGCAACCCGGCTTGACAATAACTGGACCTTTATATATAATTATTTACCTTAAAAACATATTGCGGGGTGGAGCAGTCAGGTAGCTCGTTGGGCTCATAACCCAAAGGTCGGTGGTTCAAATCCACCCCCCGCTACCAAGTAAATTCAAGGGATTAGAGAATTTCTCTAATCCCTTTTCTGTTTTTCACGGGTATTCTATAATAGATTTATAAAGCACCTTTTCCTGTCTTAATTTTTAAGGAAACTCTCAACATAGCAAGAAAGGGATTTTATGTTTTTATTCAAAAAGATATTCTCACAATTCTTCCTTCCACTCCCTTTAACACTTTCAATCTCATTTTTCGGTCTATTCCTGTTGCTTTTTACAAAAAGGAAAAGGCTCGGGAAGGCCCTTTTATCCATAGGTCTTTTGGTGATAACGCTTTTTGGTTATAGCGGGATATCAAATAGAATCATTGCTCCCCTTGAATATCAGTACAAACCTTATATCACGAACTCCGATAATGGTACCCTACTACAAACACATTCATCCCCTATTGGATTTATTGTGGTTTTGGGTGGAGGGCATACCTCCGATCCGAGACTTCCCGTCACAAGCCAGATTCAACAAGGCACACTTGTTCGCCTGATAGAAGGGATACGTATCCATAGAAAAAATCCCGGCAGTAAGATCATCCTTTCAGGAGGAATGGTTTTCGATCCCGTTTCCAATGCCGAGATCATGGCCTCCTTAGCCAAAGATCTCGGTGTGTCAGAGGATGATATGATCATCGAATCCGAATCAAAGGACACAAAAGACGAAGCAAGGATCATTCAGACGATGATTGGCGAAGACCCTTTTGTATTGGTTACTTCGGCTGCCCATATGCCCAGGTCGGTTGCCTTGTTTAAAAAGCAGCAGATGAATCCTATACCTGCACCTGTAGGGCATCTTGTCAAGAGAAGGCAAGGGAAATTACACCCGGGGGCCTTTTTCCCTGATGCCAAAAATATCAAAAAGATAGAATCCGCTTTTCATGAATACCTCGGAATCGTTTGGGCCAGATTAAGAGGTCAGATATAATATCTCTGTCTTATACCTTCTCAGTAACATTTGAATGACAAAGCAACCCTTGTACCTCTCGAAGCTAGGCTCTTTACCAAAAAACACTCCCCTGTGTTCAGATTTTTTTCTAATGTCCAGCACTGTCAGGCTAGTGAGCCCCGCCAATGAACATGTCCCCATCGTATTGCTGGTGCCAATGTCCAGATATGTCTGGTTCGTAAACCCTGCCAATAGGGTGATATCAATAATAGGGTAAAAATTGATACATTTACGTCTATTAATTGATAGCTATTTACGTCTCTTATAGTAAACGTCAAAGGTAAGCTGTCAAGTTATTTAAGGCGTTTACTATAATTAAGGAGATAATAGCCAGAGTTTTTCATACCTTTTTTAGAGAGTTGAAATGGGCTTGAAAAAAATTCTTATATCGATCTAGTTTTTAAAGGGAGAGGATGATATGTCATTAGCCAAGGAACTTGAATCTGGAAAGGATGAAAGCAGTATTCTCGTTGTAGATTTCCAACCAATTGTGCGTCTGGGTCTTATTCACCTTATCAATAATAGCAAAGGTCTTAAAGTCTGTGCTGAGGCTGAGAATGCTCATGAGGCAATGGAACTGATTAAGGTTTTAAAGCCTGATATGGCTATTGTTGACATTTCAATCAAAGGTATTGACGGGATCAGGCTTATCGAAAATATCAAGCAACGGTATCCCAAGTTTCCTATACTGGTATTTTCTATGCTTGATGAATCTTTTTATGCAGAACGTGTTCTTAATGCAGGGGCCAATGGCTATCTCATGAAGCATGAAGCATTAAAAAACATAACAAAGGCAATACGTTGTGTTCTATTCGAAAACTTTTTTATCAGTGATAAGGTATCGGCAAAGGTAATGTATAAATCCCTGTTTAACCAATACAGGAACTATTCTTCTCCTATGGAGCTTCTGAGTAATCGTGAACTGGAGGTGTTTCGATTAATAGGTCAAGGCTATGGGACAAGACGAATAGCAGAGGAACTATTCCTTAGTATTAGAACGGTTGAATCTTATCGTACCCATATCAAGGAAAAATTAAATCTAAAAAACGGAGAGGAATTGCTACAACAGGCTATTCAATGGACTAAAAATGAAAGATAATACTAATATTCAAATATTATACCGGAAATAATCTTAATAATTATTTTTCCCGGGCAATGCCTCATCCTTTATGTCTCATAGCTATTATGGATTATATCGATTTTAAGAGAGATTTTAAAGGATAGAGGTTATCGCCCCCCTTTCCTCAGAGAATTCGCATCGACCATCATCTTGACAAATCTTTTATCCTCGGCCTGGCGTTTGAAGAACCCGGTCAGAAAACCGGCGCCCCATCCCAAAAGAAGTATCACGATCCCAATCCCTGCCAGTTTTATGTGATCCTGCCTTTCCAGATCTCGATTCTTTCTCATGAATTTATCCAGTTCTTGTCGGGTTTCTTTCAATTGGCTATTGAGCTGGGTATTCAAGTTGGTCTGTGCCTGCAATTCTTTTTTGGTCTGTTCAAATTCAATACTCTGGGTATTATATTTGGTTTCCAACTGACCTAATTTGATGGGTGCCGGGATATCGTCCGTGAGCATTGTTTTGTATGTCCAACCTACTGATTTATCCTTAAGTTCCACCTTGTACCACTTTTCAGTCTCAGCCAATATTTTAAGCGGATAGCCAATGGGAACAGACTTGACGACCGGATAATCTGTCCCGGGCTCAGATCTGATGTTTAGGCTTGGGACATTCACAAAAACAATATTTTCTCCGGCATGACCAAGAGAGGTTATTATTAACAAAGACAATATCAAGCACAAACAAATACGTTTCATTTTTTTATCTCCGTTGATAAAATATTTGCACTGATTTGCAATAAATATCTGGAACAATTATTTTCAGTCCCTATTTTCATAACATCAATTGAAAAAAAACTCAAGCTGCCAAAAGTGACTCATTCGAAATCCCTTACTAAATCTATTATTACAGCAAATTCCTTAAAAGCCTATCAGAATTCAATATCAAAAAAACAAAAGAACACCGAGGTCTTATATACAAAATTTCCATATCGCATTAAACCCAGGCTGCGGAAATCACATAGCAATAGATTTTGCTTTAAATATAACTGATTGATTTCAAAACTATTTTTTTACCAGTAAGTTATTACATCATAGGCCCGTCTAAAAAAACTCGGACAAATCAACAATCAACTTTCAAACGGGGGGGCCTGTGAAAAAGTATCCATTTTACACAGTATGCATGACTATCTTATTATTGGTCAGTTTTAGAGGGATAACCCATGCATTCCCGGTAGACTACACATTCGACTTGTTCACTGCAAGAATGATAGGGTCGGAAGGAATGGAATGGGAAATGTTGAATCTCACGGGTGAATTCACCATGTCTGTTTGGGACATCAATGATGACGACCCATCGAATCCATTCTGGCTGGCTACTTTGACCGATGTATCATATACATTTGAAGGCCAAACCTTCGAAGGGGGATCGGGTGAATGGAAGATGATGGGAGATACACCGAGCCCTCGGGATTCCTGGTTCGGGTTTGATGTCGAAGGGTTACACTATATTCAGAATAATGCTTGCATCTGGCCTCCGGTGCAACCTGATTCAATAACAATGGAAGCATACGAATTTTCAGGGGAAAGCCTTAGAATAGATTTCACGGATCCTCATACAGGGATAGTGGAAAGTTATACCGAAGGTTGTGTAATAACCATAGAAAATGCCAGCGTCATCCCTGTGCCTGAGCCTTCAATCGTACTTTTGCTCTTATCGGGTTTCATCGGGCTTGTGGGATTAAATCGGGACGCTCAGAGATAAGCCCGTCACGAACGAAGAGGGACCGGATAAGAGATTAGTCCCGACAAGATATGTGTTCAGCCCGCCCGGCGGCAATCCACTCCCAATAGCAGGGAGGGATAAACCACCTAAGGATTGTATCCCGCCAAAGGGATAAATGGATAATTGACCCAGGGTTGATTTTGCGCCGAAGGAAGGGATTGACAATCCTACGCCGTAGGTCGGCATGGACAATCCGCCAATGGCGGGACCTCCTCCGATAGAGAGCATGGACAGTTTATCGAATGATAGCCCCCCTTGAAGGATAGAGCTGAAGGATCCACCCAAAGCCAGGCTCGTGCTGATAGAGGGAAAGGATAAACGTCCGGATAATCCGCTGACCGATGACATGGAGAATTGACCGAAAGAAAGTCCTCCGGAGAAGGGAGAAGTGACCGATCCGCCAAGAGGCAATCCCCCGCCGAAAGGAGAAACAGGCAAGGTGCCCAAGGGCAGTCCCAAGTTAAAGGGATAAGTCACAGGGCCGATAATCGAAGGTCTTGTGGATACACAGCCTTCGTCCCTTTTCCCGTCGCAATCATTGTCCTTTCCGTCACACGACTCTTTGGCCCCGGGGTGAATCGACTTATCCTGATCATTACAATCCTTATTATTACTGACATACCCTTCAGGACATGCAGACTCGGGATGATAAATGGTCTCCGAGGGGTCTCCGTATCCGTCACCATCCGCATCCCTGTAACAGATGCCCTCCCCTTTGAGTCTAACGGGTTGCAGACTGGTGAGACGACTCCTGCAGCTGACAGAGATGGCTGTGTCATCCGAATAGGCAAGGGGTGCCTGCAACTCGATCATCACTTCGCCTTCTATGGGAATCCCCTGGCCGATGATCTCGCCCTCCTGAAGAAGGGAGAGGATGATCCCTGTCTCCGGGTATTCCTCGGGTACAGGAAAGCGGAAGACATAACGGTTGAGTTCAAACTCCAGATCCAGAAAAGGAACGATTTCCGGATTCTCGGTCCAGATCTCCATGGTGGGGTCACCCAGGACATGATAGATCTCGAAAGGCCGCTGACAGGAACTGACCCCGTCATATTGAGTAGCCACATAGAACTTGGCATAATTGAGGGCATCCCCTAAGCGGGCAGAACCTTCAAGTGCGGATGCATCCGCATCCCCTGCAGCGGGATAAGCCGGAAGCATTCCATTCCATATACAATCAATAAATGCCTCTGTGAGGGCATTATTGGGATAACTGGGGCTGTTTCTGGTTGCGGCGATCACCCCCACTGCGCCTCCTCCCTGCATGAGAAGAAATTCCTCGGCAAAGCTCTCGCTGTTGATGCCGGTAGCAAGGACCGCATCATCCGTCTCATTATCAAACCATCCTGTCTGACAGTTGATGCTCAATACCACCGGGAGGAGGTTATCGTTGTTGAGGTTGGCCAGATCAACGGTATGAAAATCCGGGTCCCCCCAGCCTGTTCTGCTGCCATGGTCTCTGTGGGCCACCAGGAATGTGCCTTCATTAATGATATCAATGATGTCATCATGATCCCCATCCCATGCGAATCCGGGCATCTGGAGGTAAGCGGGAATCGCAGTGCCATCTCTCCACTCCTGAGGATCTGGGCTATCCGTGGCATATACCCTGGGGCAGTCATATCCCTCAGGCACGAAAAAGTCGTGGATCTCCTCCATGGTCTCGGCGAATTCCCTCTGTGCCCTTCCGTCACTGTCGCTGGCTTCCACAAATCCATCCCTGTCGTCGTCCTGGAAGAAGGCTGCACACAAGATGGTTTCATAAAAATCCGCCTCCGTGGGAGGGTCCTGTTCATAGTTGATGATCTTATCCACCACGGTCTGGGCCTCGACCGCACTCTCCACGGGTATCCGGCCAATGGCCAAATCCGGAAAATAACCGGCATAATCCATCTCCGCATAATAAAGGTCCGTGCACATGAGCGTGCCGCTATGGCCTGTAGGATGGGGGGTTACATAATGGGGAGGGATAAAATCGGCATCGCCGAACAATAATACATAACTCAGGTTCTGGTTATCGAATACCTCCTTGATATAGTCCCGGATGTCGTCAGCAGTGGTGCCACCTATGGCGGTATCGATATCATCCAGGGTAGCTATTTTGGTCAGGATCCCCTTTTCCCTCTTCCATTCAGCCAGTTCTTCAGCCTCTGCCTCGAAGTCCGAAGGTGTAATGATCAAAAGATCGCAAAACAGAGATAGAAGTCCGTCATGGATCAGATCGGCAATGCTGGACCGGGCAATTTCATAATTGGGAAAGGCCTGGGCATAGATGGCCTCAAAAAATCGAGACTTGTTCTCAAGGGCGATATAGGTCGGGTCATCCTCTCCCAGAAATTGTATATCCACTTCAAGATGAGGATAATAGTAAAGCCTTTTCTGAACCGCATTATAGCGGGCCGTATGGACATGGACCTTGGCTATCTTGCATCCCCTCACCCAGTCATATTCTATGGAATAGAGGTTGTCAGGATAGGTGACATCGCTCTGGTAACGGGATTGATTGATGGCAAAGGCTGGCTGTTGATAATCCAGGTTATCCTCCGGGATCTCCTGGACAGGATATATCGTATAATCCTCGAGCACCTCCGGGTCTCCTTCAATAATTGACACCTGAACCTCGGAATCTTTAGGCACTGCAACCAAACGGGTAAAACCTGGGAGTCCGGGATCTCCCACATCCCCAAAGATCTTTCCGCCAGGGGGGAAGATCTTTTTATAATTCACCTCTGCCTGCACAATCTCCTTCACATACAGCCCCGAGGATATGGTTGTAAAATTATATCTCCTGGTGGTTAGGTTTTTTACTGGAAACTGGATCACGTTCGGCTGAATATTCAACTGGAAAGGCACCCATATTTGAGATCTGGCGGGTATTTCAAACAGATAAAAAGCGATCAAGGCCGATAAGATAAAAAGAATGAGCTTCTTTTTCATTTTCCCTTCTCCTTCCATGGATTAACCGGACATCCTTATCCTTCTGAATTATGTGGGAATAAGATAAATCCGTTTTTTTGAGGCATTCAATACTGAATTGCAATCGAAATTAAAGGTTTTGAATCATGACAAAGTCTGAATGACGACATACTTTTGGAGTTCGTTATTAGTATAAAATTGATTGCGAATTAGTCTGAATCCTATTGGGAAAATCCCTGGGGGAATATTGGGGGGGGAATTGACAGACCCCTGAGGATAAACAATTAAAAAATATAATCAGTAAACAACCTCATATGGGTAAACTATTAAAGAATATAACCAGTTAACAACCACCTATGAGTCATCAATTAAACAATATAATCAGCGAACAGCCCCACCTATAGATCGTCTATTAAAGAATATAATCCGTGGCATGGCTAAAGTCAAGGAATTTTAAAGTAATTAAGGTTCTCTTTATTCAGGTATGGTCTCACTGGAGAGGACGGCGAGCCTGACGGCACGGACCTTCCGATAGACATCCCCGGGTTCTCTTTGGACGCCGTCCACAGTAAGGAGGTCCTTCCTGAGAGAGATGCCGAAGAATCGCTCATTGGCTTCGAGATAGGGCCGGATCAGTTTCCAGTCCTTTTCGGTGAGGTGGGTCAATTCACCGCCATTGAGCTGTTCGGGTACGATCTTTTGATGAGGGTCCCTGACATACAAGGCGCCTCCTGATGCAAGTGAAAAAAGATTCGAACCGGGATAGGGGGTGACCTGGTCCCTGACCTGCCCATGATCATCGAATTCAATGCCGTTCAGAATGACGAAACCACCTTCCTTATGGGGATCGCCTGCCATGAAGGACTCAGCAAGAAAGTCCAGGCATGTGCCATTGATAACCACCCTCGGACGGCCGGCCGCATTGATCAGCGGTCTTCCAGCGGCATTTCCCATTACATAGACCTCTCCACCCTTTGCTCCATACATAAAGGCCTGTCCAGCATCACCGAAAACCAGCAGTTTGCCGCGCTTCATGATCTGGCCGAGCTGATCCTGAGCCGAGCCGTGAACAATAATTTCCATGCCGTCGATGCCGGAGGCCAGGTAATCCCCGGAATTCCCATAAACATCGATCCTCACATCATCCGTTTCGGGTCCGAAACCGCACCCTGTGAATCTCTGCCCTTTCAGGCCAT
This sequence comes from bacterium, assembly GCA_049472295.1. Lineage (GTDB taxonomy): Bacteria > SZUA-182 > SZUA-182 > DTGQ01 > JAFGSM01 > JBLIRM01. Next base: position 10,874 of record JBLIRM010000012.1, read on the forward strand.
AAAGAATAAAGCGCTTCCATCCCAGTTGATATGCATTGACAGCCAATCGTGAATCACAAACATCACCCTCCGGAGGAAAATCCCTGGCAAAGATCACCAGTACGGATTCCTCCTTTTCCGGGGAACGGATCATGTGACGGGTCTGCCAGTCGATCCGTCTGAAAAGGCCTTTGCCTTTTGAGTCTATGGCAGGCACTGCATCCAGCAGTTCGGTAATGGTTTTAAGGATAAGCTGCAGTATAACGCTGCGTTTTTTATCCCCGCAATCATACCTGCGATCCAGAAGCAGGGAAAAAAGTGCCAAACCCCATGCCAGGAGATCATCACTTTGGCTGCTGATATTCTTTATCTCCTGAAGGCACCATCGGAGGGTTTCAAAATCCCAGCGATTCAAGGCACCTGAGATGTGATCAAAGATCTCATGGTATTTCCCCTCTTTGGATGCCTGTGTCATCATTCCTGTAAGGATCTCGGCATCATCTGGTGATTTGGGATCGGTCGAGGGATCGAGCCGCCATTCCCCGGGTGGAGAGGATATCTCCCTTCCGAACTTGTCTGCACAGGAGAGCCTGCATGTGCCATTTTCACGGTTCAGGGTAAAGGAGAATGCCCCCCCATCGGTATGACTGCCGCCCCTGGCATTCCAGTAACGGTCTGCCACAAGCCTGAACCTCCGGTCCTCCACTGAGAGGGAATGCAGTGTGGCATCAATGGCCTGTTTTTCAGAGGCAACCAGCCCGATGGACACGTCCCCTTCCTGGAGGGCAAAGACCTGGGGACGAAGCATGGCCGTGTCCGTAATACCCAGAAGCTGGTATGTGTTCCTGTCCGGGTCGCTGCGGGCAATGATGAAAAACCATGGCCCATCCGGTGATCCATGCATATGAATGGCCTGGATGGCCCTGTAAATTCCCTTTTTTCCCTCCGGTAGCCGATCAAAATCCAGCTCCGTGGTGGGCGCCATGGCCTCGATCACATATTCCAGCGGATATCCGTAGACACGGGTCAAAAGGTCAAAGAGAAGGACCGAGACCTCGGTATCCGTCAGAAACTGGGATATGATATTGTGCTGGCGAAGGTACTGGGATACGCTGTAATAATTGGCGAAATCACCATTGTGCACCAGTGCCTCGTTCATCCCGATGAAGGGATGAGATCCCGCGGGATGCCATACCCGCCCCTTGGTGGGATAACGCTGATGGGCGATCCAGATATGTGCCCTGAGGTCTTCCAGCCCGTAATATTGGACCACCTTCTCAGCATAACCCACAATCTTGAAGATCATGAGGTTTCGGGCATGGGAGAGGACAAAGGCCCGTTTCTCCCCGAGTGAGGCATAAAAATGCCGGTTCAGACGGAAGCTGTTGCGGTAAATGAATTCGTCCTCCGCCTGCCGTGCGGAGAGATCCTCGAGCCCATTTTCCTTAGCAAATTTTAAAAGGACATCTTCCCTGACCCTGACGAAATAGCGGACAATATCCGGGGGCTTTAATTCAAGGTCCAGATCACGGTAATCCGAGACCGGTTCCAGACTGGTCTTATGCTCCACCTTGAGGAACGGCAGGATGCTCGTTTTTTCCACCTCGGACTCCACTGAGGGATCAAGAAGGGCGATCTGCAGGATGTAGTCATTATCAAGCGTATCCCGATCCACACCCAGTTGTTCGGGTAGCAGGCATGCTGCTGCGATGCCGCCCCCCTTGCCGTTTCCCCGGTTGTGCATCTGGATGGAGGGCTCGAAGATGTGCCTTCCCCGGATGGGGACATCCGCTGCAAACCCCACAACCCCGCATCCCCCCTCTTCTTCAAACCTCCGGTGCAGTATTGAAGGACAACCAGCGACCAACCCTTTCCTGGACGAAATGATACGCCGGACATTATCAAGACATGCTTTATCTTTTTTGATTGTTTTCATAGTGTAAACCAAATCAATTCTTTTCGGATATTGTAACTGCTCAATATCCTGTTGTCATTGCGACATTGGAACTGCTCAATATTCTGTGGTAATTGCGAGCAAAGCGAAGCAATCTTATATGTCCATATCTGTCTGTATTTATGAGATTGCTTCGTGGCTCTCCCCTTCGCTTTGCTCAGGGCTTCGGCTCACCCTCGCAATGACTCAATACATGACTTTTTACGAGGCTGTCAATTCTTATATTATGTATAATCCTGATGCACGAGGAGATCGGTCCTCCCCACAAGTTCCCGGACGCTCCTCATGCCGAACCGCCACAGGATCTCCTGAAGCTGGACATACCATGAATGAAAAAGATTGATGAGCCTCCGGGTGCCCCAATCCGTTTCATACATGGTTGAAAGCTCCGAATCTGTGGTTGCGATTCCCCTGGGACACCCCCGGCCGCTTTCACAATTCCCGCATCGGATGCACTCCAGGGCCACCATCTCAGCGGTACAGATCACCACCCCATCCGCGCCCATGGCAATGGCCTTTGCCACATCCCATGCCGTTCGTAACCCTCCGGATACGATAAGGGTCATCTCCTCCCGGATCCCTCCTCAATCAGAAAGCGGTGCACTTTGGGAATCGCATATTCAATAGGCATGGCAATATTCTTCTTGGCGATATCCGGGGCCGCACCCGTGCCCCCGTAGCTTCCATCCAGATGGATGATATGGGCGCCGGCATAATAGCTGCCCACGGCCACCATATCCACATCCGTAGGGGTTGAGACCTTCACGGATACAAGGGCCTCCGGGTTGATCACCTTGATCCAGTCCACATGCTTTTTGTGATCTTCTACGGAATAAACCGAATGGAAAGGAAAGGGGGAAAACAGGGCGCTTCCAACCACTGCCTCACGCATGCTCGCCACGGCAGGTGTCACCTTGTCACCCAGAAGATGTCCGCCGAGGCCCGGCTTTGCACCCTGGGCATACTTGAATTCCACGATCCTTGCCCGTTTGATGGTCTCCTCCCTCACCCCGAAAAGACCGGTGGCCACCTGGGTAATCACGTGCGCCTTATATGCCGCAAGTTCCTCAGGGTAGCCACCCTCTCCGGTGCATGCAAATGAATCAAAGGCCTTGTATGCGCGTGCCCTGGAAAGCATGGTGGAAAGCCCTATGGCGCCGAAACTCATGCCTCCGCCGTATATGGGGAACCCTATGGTCACCTCCGGCCTGCCGTCCCCCCTTTTGTTCAGAGGGATTCTAAGGTCCACATCCTCAGGTTTAAGGTCCGGTTCCGGAGGGTTCTCAGGGAATTTCAGTTCGATCCTGTCGAATCCCCCGCCCGAGGCCCCTTTGCGGTATTCGAGCGCCTGATCCGGCAGCCTTCCGGTCTCTGCCTGGATCCAGGTGCCCACGATCAGGTCCGCCGTCCAACGGGGGTCCCCAACCGTCTCCCAAAGGGGATTCCGACCGACCTTGATGGCCTGGGTGGGACAATGGTCAGCACAAAAACGACCCAAGGCACGGCAGACATCCGCTCCGCGGCACAGATGCGACCGGGGTTTGAGCATGCGGGACCCACCCTTCCGGTGAACGCCGTATGGGCAGATATCCACACATTTCCCGCAGGCAATACAGGCAGAGGTCCTCACCACCATGAACTTGGAAATGGGATTCCGAAACCGCGATGCGCAGTGAGCAATATCCGGCAGTGTAAACTTCGCAGGTGTCTTCCTGTTTGCAGCAGTTTTCCCCGGGATTCCCCTCCCTTCCTTATTTTCGAAAATGGAGAGTCCCGCAGGGGCCTTGGTTTCCCTGCCCTGTCCTTTCTTTCCGAATATGGGGAGGAAACATTCCCTTTCCAGGTCTTCGAAGAACATGGCCCTGCCCATCTCACCCCGGAGCCGGCGCACCTCCCTCATACCCATCGCACCAAGCACCTCCAGGAGCTGAGCATGCCAGGACCCGAAGAGGTTGAGTAATCTCTGGGCACCCCATGCCAAAGGCACGCCATCCATTTTAATGGGACATGCCATATCGGCACTGCAGTCCGGGTGGATCCGGCATTCCAGGGCCACCAGCAGGGCCAGGTCCACACCCACGCCATCCGCACCGCATATAATGATCTTTGCCACATGCTCAGCCATGCCGATCCCCCCAGATATCAGGAGGCTCGTCTCTTCCCTGGTCCCCTCTTCCACAAGCCCCTGGTGGATCTCCCTCATGAGGATGGTGATAAAATCCCCCTGGCGTTTTCCGAGGCCCTGCCCCTTTGAACCGGCCTGCAGGTGGATGATCTCTGCCCCGCCTGAGGTGAGCCTTTTACATCGCTCTGCAGCATTTTCATCCAGCGGCATACGAATGGAAACGATCGTGTGCGGGGAAACAGATTTGATCCGTTGCAGGATCTCAGGGGTTTTATCGGAGTATGGGATCTCGGCAATGCGGATGCCTGTCAATCCGGACAGATCATCCCGGTCCGGATTGACCTTGACGATCAGGTTTTTTCTATAATCGGAAAGGGCCCCTCCGGACTCTTCGAAACCGGCCACAGCAAATGTCCCCATCATATTGGCCGCTTTTGCGAAAATCTTACGGATGTTCTGCCCCATGATTCCCATGCAGGGGATATCCAGAACTATTGGTATGGGTATTTCAACAAAATGTGGGAGGCCGCTTTTGAGGTCGCCTTTCTCGTCGAATGTCAGGCTTATGGGCCGCCTGCCCAGTTCGATTACCGTGCTGATGTATTCCCTGCCGTGTATACCATCCCTTGTAGGTCGGACAATTTCAGACATGTCAGTCCACATCCGGTCAAAACCCGGTCCTGAAAAGGGACCGTTATATCCGGCCCCGGAAACAGGGATCTTTCCGGATTGGGCCTGTTTCCAGATCCTTTCGATGAGGTCCGGAGTCCAGTAATCGTCGCCCAGGGCCTTGTAAAGGGGATTCAGTGTCTTGGTGAGGATCCCCTTCTTGCATTCCTGGACACACCGCATGCACTGAACACAAAGCGTATCCGCCGTGTCCACGACCTGAGAGGGATCGAATCCGCGTTTCTTGTATACATCATAGATACAGGCGGTTCGCTTGACGCATTCCATGCAACCTAGACACCCCTCGATCTCGATGGAGGAAAATCTGGAAACCGGATGGAATCTTGGCTCCAGCATCTTGATGGGGATATGATACTTCTTGGGCATGGTTTATCTGATCATCCTGAACTTTTTCGATTTATACCTTGGGTCTGGGAAGCAGCCCTGCCTTTTCAATGATCTCCGGCAGCATCTCTTCGGCCTCGATGGCCTGAAGATGAACACCCCTTACTCCGGGGATCCCTTTCATGGCTTCGATCAGCTCCACTGTAACACGTATGCCCTCGGATCTTTTGTCTTGGGCAGACTTCATGCGTTCAATAAGTGTCTCAGGCACTTCCACCCCCGGTACGTTATTGTTCATATACCTGAGCATACCGGCGGATTTGGGCACGATGATCCCTGCGAGGATGGCGGTCTTTTCGGTAATACCCAGATCGGCGGCCTTTTTAATGGATGCCTTGAATCTGGGCACATCATATACCGCCTGGGTCTGTATGAAATCGGCACCGGCATCCGCCTTTTTGGCCAGCCTTAAAACACGGAACTCTTCAGGTGGTGCAAAGGGTGTCCAGGCCGCCCCTATAAAGAAGGCAACAGGCGCATCCACCCTGTCCCCGCTCTCCAAGATGCCTTCATCCCTCAGTCCCCTGAGAACGGAAATCATCTGAATGGAATCCACATCATACACATTCTTTGATCCGGGGTGGCCTTTGAGCTTTCCTACGGCACCGGCCTTCTGGTGATCACCGGAGATGCAGAGACAATTCCTCAAACCCAGTGCCCAGGCACCTAATAGATCCGACTGCAGGGCAATCCGGTTTCTGTCACGGACAGTCATCTGCATGATGGGCTCCAGCCCCTCTTCGAGTAGTATCTTTGCACCCGCAATGCTCGACATGCGCACGACAGCGGTCTGGTTATCCGTGACATTATATGCATCCGCCATATCGCGGAGAATGGCAGCCTTCTTTCGTATGATATCCGCATCGGCACCCATGGGCGGGCCCACTTCCGCAGTAAGTGCAAAATGCCCTGCCTCCAGGACCCTTTCCAGTCTCGTGCCAGCCTTCATGCTCATGGCCGCTGGTCCTCCCTGAGTATGCGTTTCTGCCCACCGTGACGGGAATTGGACCAGTCCTTTGCCCTTCTTATCTTCCGGAGGTCATCGAGACGCCCCAGTTCGCCGGCCTTTTCCATGATCAGCTTCCAGACGCAATCCATCTCTTCATTCACCTCGCATTTGCCATCCTTCCGGGTGCCACCGCATGGACCGTTCATGAGGCTCTTGGCGCAACGGGACACAGGACATATCCCATATGTCTCACCCAGCATACAATCTCCGCAAGCCTCGCACCGGACCTCCCACAACCCAGGGGCCTCTCTGATGGATAAAGATGTGGTATTTACACCAGGGTATACAGCCACTTGAGAAAACCGGGCAGCCAAAGCCTGGATCCCAATACCGCATGCAATGCTAACTATGGCATCCACTTTCGGGATCAGCGGATCGAGTTCCTCGACAAACTCCCATTCACATTGGCGCTCCAGTGTCTTGGTATAAACCTGGATGGGGTTCCCTTTAATCTGCATGGCCATCTTCAAAAGGGGGGCAAGCATCTCCACCTCGCGCTCCCCTCCTGCGGCACATTCTGCTACACAGGTGGCACAACCTGCCACCAGCACATTTTTGTGCCCGCGAAGCTGCTCACAGATCTCCTGGATCGGTTTCCATTCAGCTACGATCATCGCTCTTTCAGCTCCTTCATCGGATTCGGCCCCAGGGGCTTGACCGCCTCAGCCCGTTCTCTGGCAATGCCGATCATCTCCTTGGAAGATAGGTTTTCCCCTCTATCCATCCCCAAACGGGCACCCCCCATGTGTATATCATCCAATAGTTTTCCGGCATGTTCCATGCGCTTATCAGCCATGCTGCTTCCCACGAGAAAACGGCACTGCTCCGTTTTGCATCCCACCACCTGAACGCCATCAACACCATCCGCGAGGATCTTGAGGACATGAGATGCCTCAACCTTGCTGCTGCAAGGCATCATTAAAAAATTGGCCTTGAATCCCAGGGTCTTATTCTGGTTCTTTTTGATCTTTTCATCCTTTGCCAGACAATGCTGGCAGTAAAGGACCACAATCTCCGGTTCAAAGCATGTATTTTTTACCTTCTTTTCCATCTCAACTCCTATTTTCTTCTTTTAAATCAAGCTGACAATCCTGTAAAAAGTCATTGAGGAGCGCATCTTGAATCCTTATGAAGCAAAGAGTTCCTTGAAGCCTGTAGAAAACCAAGATTAATCTTTAAGATGACCTTTTACAAGTCCATCAAAATTAAAGGATCTGCCTAATTGTTATATGTAAGATTTTGAAAATTTAAGCAATTGATTATATTGTAAAAAACTACTGATGTCAACGACCACACGCCAAAGGCAACTCATCCCCTTCCCGTCCGAACAATATAAGCAAGTTGTGAGCGGGCATGTTTACTGCAGCGTATAGGGAGGATTTTTAGAATTTTCTTAGCGAAGCGGAGCGTTAAAAATTGGGAAGTCTGATAAGAACGATTTTTTGCAGGGCCACAAATAGAGGATTGATAGTTTCGTAAAAATGTCATTGAGGAGCGCTAGCTTTTCTGTAATTGGAAAGAGCAACATAGTAGCTCCGCTTCGCTCCGCCTGACAGAGTTTTGTTGGAGTAAATATGTCCGCTCACATCCTTATATTATTTGACAAGTTTCATCGCGGTTCAATATACTTTCTCATATTCTCTGATCAAGTATAAAATCCATCAGCAAGGAGGCTGATATGAAACAATCATGTGCAGGGAAATTACTGTTAATCGGGCTGGCGGCAATATTCTTTGCCCGGCCTGCGGCAGCGAGGATCAAACTCGCCACACTCCCTTTGCGAGAGCTTGTTGAGATCCAGCTTGATAACAGCAATTACACTCTGATCGAGGAGGAGCGGATTGTCCCCCTTCTGAAATCCACCCCAAAGACCGGCAACAACATGATCGATTTCAGCTGGTCAAACACCCAAATCGACAAGAACTCCATTCAATTCAGGCCGTTGTCTATTCACACAGGGGATACCTTCCGGCCCATCAAAAGGATACAACCCAAGGGGGGCGGGGAAATGACTGATGAAGTGAGTGTCATCAATGTTTCATATCCCCCAGGAGAAAACGCATTAGTCTGGGAGGTGTATGCCCAGGAGGCATGTTCCGTAAAGGTGAGGGTGAGTTATCTGATTTCCAATCTGACACGAAAATTCAGTTACAGGGCACTTTCGGACCAGGAGGAGACCAGGCTTTCACTCAAAAATTATCTGGAGATGCGCAACTATTCGGGAGAGGAATTCGGTCAGGTGACGGTCTGGGCGGGTTTCGGAGATCAGTTCAGGAAACAGGTGGGCCAGCAGGAGGAGATCAAGATGCTCGCACATCTGTTCAAGGAAGTGCCGATCAAAAAGACCTTTACCTTTGACTGGTATGAACACGGTCCATTGAATAAGGAGAAACCCTTTGCCTCAAAGGTCCTGATGCATTACGAACTGACCAATGACGAGGCGCATGGTATGGGATTGTTTCCTTTGCAGCCGGGCAAGGTCAGGATCTTTATCGATGACGGCCACGGCGGAGAGGCATTCCTGGGAGAGGACTGGGCCGAGCTAACCCCTCTCGACGGTCAGATGGAACTCTATCTGGGGGAGGCACGGGACATTGTCTGCACCAGGACCATTGATGAGAACGAACGCCATCATGTGCGCGGCAATCTCTACAACCAGGAAATAGTTGTCAAGTATGAGATGGAGAACTATAAGGATAAAAGGGTAAGTCTCCGCATTGTGGAGCAGATGAACCGAACCGGCCAGGAATATTTCGGAAATACCCATGGCGATGTGGAGTGGGAAATGGGATATAAGACATCCAAGGATATCCGATTCTCATATGACGAGGGACAGGTCCTGCCGGTGCTGGAGGTGGATCTGCAGCCAAATACCAAAGGCAAGGATGAAGATGTGAAAAAGAAGGTAGCCAGGTTTCACTTCACCATCAAAAACCTCTGGTAAAAAAGGAGCAAATGTAATGAAAAAGATCTTGATTCTGGCAAATCTGCTGCTTCTCCTGTCAACAGGCGCTATGGCGAAAAACGTCGATCTGGTGACGCTGCCTTCCAGGGACCGTGTTCAGCTCACCATCTACAATTCCGAAGATCTCACCCTGGTGAAGGAGACGCGTTTCATCACCCTGAAAAAGGGCAATAATAAACTCCAGTTCTCCTGGTCCGGAACACTCATCGATCCTACCAGCATGGACTTCAGACCGCTCGAATACAAGGACGAGATCGAGCTGGCGGATACCATCTTTCTGGGCCAAAAGCCGCAGCACCTGATATGGAACATCCAATCCAAGCATGAGGGGCAGGTGGAGGTTGAGGTCTCCTATTTCACCAGCGGCCTGACATGGAGTATGGACTATGTGGCGGTGACCGATCCCGAGGAGACATGGATAGAATTCGATGGTCATGTGCGGGTCTTTAACAACTCAGGGGAGGCTTATGAGAATGCGGAGATCCGGCTCATTGTAGGGCATATCAATCTTGTTGAAAAAATTGCCGACCTGGCACGCAGATATGGAATGCCTGCACCCCAACCCGAAAGCCCGGCCTATCCTCAAATGCGGATGAAGGCCGCTCAGAAATCCTTTGACGAGGCTGAGAGGGCCATGCTCTATGAAATAGCAGCCCCGTCTGCAGCAATGCCTGCAGCCGCACCCAAGGGGATTGTCAAGGAAGGGCTCTCCGAATACTTCATGTTTTCGGTAGAGGGGAGAGAGACCATTCCCAACGGCTGGTCCAAACGGATGCCGGCAGTCAAGGCGGAAAAGGTGAATTTCGACATCATCTATCGCATGAGGGCGCATCAATACGGACCCAGGCCCCAGAGGTTTTTCATATGGAAAAATGATGAGGCCCACCATCTGGGCGAATCACCTCTTCCGGACGGCCTGATAAGGATCTTTCGCGATAATGGAAAGCAGGGGCTGTCCTATCTGGGCGAGCAGGAGATCCGATATGTACCGGTTATGGCGGACATCGAGGTGAATCTCGGACCTGACGATCATGTGGTTTATGAAACAATCAAGAAATCCACCAAAAGATTTAATTTCAGCTTTAATAAACACGATCGGGTGGATGGTTGGGATGAAGAACAGGTATGGGAGGAGATGGTGAGGAATTACCGAAAAAGACCCATTACCTTCGAATTGAGACGGGTATGGAGCGGGGATGTGGAGTATCGCTCCAGGATGCAGACCTCTCTGTTCGATTACCAGACCACGGAATCCAAATTTACCGTGGATTCCCGCAGTAAAAAAGACTATGAAGTTACAGTTACGATTCATATGGGGAGTAATCAGAAGCAGTCCAGGGTGCTCCTTAAATAGCAGCCCGAAGCAACCTGGGATTGCCACGGCATTTCATGCCTTGCAATGACAACGGGAGAGATTGCCGCGTCGGCCTTCGGCCTCCTCGCAATGACAAGAAGATAATGCAGCCTTTTAAGATAATGCCCCCTTTAAGGGGGAAAGATAGCCACCCATTTTACGGATGTGCCTTGACTATAAAAAGAGTCCCACCGGCTTGAATCGAACCACATCGATGAGTCCCATATCCGTAATCTTTAGTTCAGGGATCACGGGAAGGGCCATAAAAGAAAGCGCCATAAATGGATGAGTGAGATGGCTTCCCAGAGAACGGGCCGTCTCTTCAATCCTTTTCCAGACATCTGCAACCTCTTTGAGAGGCCTGTCAGACATCAGTCCTGCGACGGGGAGGGGAAGACTTGCCAGAACCTTCCCTGCCGATACCACCACAGAGCCCCCTTTTATGCGCTCCGTCTCCTTTACTGCAAGAAAGATATCCTCGTCATTTGTACCTACGGCAATGACATTATGGGAATCATGCGAAACCGAAGATGCAATTGCACCCTTTTTAAACCCAAATCCCTGGACAAACCCCAGGCCGATGTTCCCTGTCCCCTTATGCCTTTCCACAACAGCTATCTTGAGGAGGTCACGATCCGGATCCGGCAAGACAAGCCCCTCTGCCACCTTTGGCTCTGCTTCTTTGATTTCCGTAATGATCTGATCTTTTATCAATCCAATAACTCTGATGGATTTACCTCCTTCTGCCCTGATCTTGAATGAATCCTGCTGATATGGTTTTATCCGCATCGGGCTGAGATCATCCCTGAGGGGGGCAGAGGGGAATTCATATGTGATTTGACCTCCATCAAAGACCCTTTGACCCTTTTTGAAAACCGATCTGATTGTAATGGGCTTCAGGGATGGCACCCTCAATATATCCGCCTTGTAACCGGGGGCAATGGCCCCCATCCCTTTTAATCCAAAATATTCGGCAGGATTCAACGTAGCCATCTGAATGGCTATTAACGGGTCCAATCCCTCTGAAATGGCCATATTAAGGATATGGTTGATATGTCCCTTCTCCATGAGGTCATCGGGATGGATGTCATCCGTGACAAACATGAACCTCCTGGCTGATTCAGGCTTCACGAGGGGTAACAGGGATTTCAAATTTTTGGCCATTGATCCCTCCCGGATCATAATCACCATACCCCTTCTCATTTTTTCCCGGGCCTCATGGATAACGCTGCACTCATGGTCGGAACCCGGCCCCCCCAGAATATAGGCATTGAGGTCCTTCCCTGACAAAAGCGGAGCATGGCCATCGATTACATGACCTCTAAATGTATCTATCTTCGATAACACCGCATCGTCCCCGCAAACAACACCAGGGAAGTTCATCACCTCAGCCAATCCCAGAACCCTGGGTTTCCCGATAAAGCCTTTGAGATCCTTTGCCTCCAGTAAAGCCCCGGAGGTTTCCATGGGGGTGGCCGGCACACAGGAGGGAATGAGCAGATATATATCCACTGGGAGCCCATCCCCGGCAGACAACATATATTCGATCCCTTTTCTGCCCAGGACATTGGCAATCTCATGGGGATCCGCAACAACAGCAGTGGTACCCATGGGAAGGACCGCCTTTGAAAATTCCAAAGGGGAAAGCATGCTGCTCTCAATATGTAGATGCCCATCCATAAAGCCGGGGATGAGAAAATCCCCTTCCACGTCGATGATATTGGGCCCGTCATACACTCCCAATCCCACAACTATACCCTCATGGATCGCTACATCCATTGACTCGACCTCACAGGAAAAGGTATTGACCACCCGACCGTTTTTTAAGATCAGATCAGGGGGCTTTACCCCCCTGGCAACTTCAATCAGATCCATAATTTGTCTTTTCATAATGAAAAAATCCCTTCTGCCATAAATGTTGTCTTTTGAAGCATCTGAATCATTAATAATCCATACAATAGAGAACCGGATTTCATTCTGCTGCACATGGCCCTGATAAAGCAAATAAAACACAAAAAAACCGATGAAACCGGACAAAATGTAACCATTCACACCATTTGTAATTGCGAGTAATTGCGGTGAGCTGAAACCCCGAGTGTAACAAGGGGGAAGCGAAGCATTCTAGTTTTTGAGATTGCCTCGTCACCTTCGGCTCCTCGCAATGACAATAGCGAAATGCGGTGAACGGTTACGATAAAATAGCCGATAAATGAATAAGATCGGTGAATTTAAATATCAGGATTAAAGGCGTTATTCATTCCCACGCCAGCATCCGGTATTTAATCCAAAAATAAAAAATAAAACAATAAAAAGGAAGGAGGCCAAAAATTTTTACAGACAGAATGAAAGAGAAACAGAATAAAAATCTCTCCTCTTTAAAGATGGTTCTCTGGAACTCCGGAAGTGAGAACATCGATCAACAGATTAAGATAGTTTTGCCTGATGGTATGAACATTCAGGATGCACAGGTGGTAAGCACGACAAATCCATTGAATAATGTAAAGATCAAGGTCGATCCGGTATCCAAGAATACAGCGATTATCAATTTTGATTATCTGGCGATGAAAGAAGGATGCCTGATATCCCTGAGTCACACGGAATCAATGGAATCAAGAAATCAGAGTTTGCCCAAGGACTTAAGCATCAAACCCGAAACAAAGTTGGAGCAATAATACCCTTTTTCGTTGATACAAGGCATGCCCAATCCGACTTCTGATCTCAGCCCGAGGTCAGGCCTTTACCCCTTCAGAAAGATGCATTATCCATCCGGGGGAATCCCTTGCTTGATCCTTTTACACCTGATTCATATGGATCAGGGCACCGGTATTATGCCCGGGCGCCAGTAGAGGTTCTGGTCCGGTATATACCCCATTCCGAAACCCGGTTCCAGTAGAAGATCCTTCATGGACGATACGTCCACCCTTTTATTCATCAGCGTACGGTAAATGCCGGCAGATTTGATATCCCCGGCCAACTGAAACCCGTTGATACGGTTGTCATGCAAATACAATTTTCTGAGTGTACTCCCCCGGCGAAACCGCAATTCTTCTCCTTCCGCTCGGCCAGCGGCAATTATGGGCAATCCCAGGTGTTTAAGGCTGTTCATTCGATCCGCCCCTTCATAGGGGATATTCCAGCCCAAAAGGTTAAATGCAACAACACGCCCCTGGGTTACGGCATTTGGGAAAATGGGTTGCACGGAACGATCTCCTGTAATTCGATCCACTGTTTCAATCACATCGCCCGCAGCATATATTTTAGGAAAGTTTGTACGAAGGTATTCATCCACCGGCACTCCCCAATTAATCTCGATTCCCGAGCCTTCTAAAAACCCTACGATTGGCTTAACCCCTGTTGCTGCAACAAAAATGTCAGCATTCATGACCTCACCCGATTCCAATTCCAGAGCCTCAGCCCGGGAGCCACCGTGGAAAGCTATTGCCTTGGTATTCAGTTGCACATTAATTCCATGTTCTTGAATCAACCCTAGGGCAATCTCCGATGTTTCCGTATCAAGCATTCCTGGCATGATTCGGTCAGCCATTTCCACAATGGTTACCTCTATCCCAAAATGGTTGAGAAGCAGTGAAATCTCCACACCGATAAATCCTGCACCTATAATGAGGGCATTTTTCGCGCGGTCTTCACGAACCTCCTTGACTAATTTCATGGCAGGGGAGAGGGCCTTAAAATTATAGATCCCTGTCTTCTCAAAACCGGATATCGTTGTATAGAGACGGCTACCTGTGGCGATCACGAGATTATCGTATTCCAGGATCTCACCATCGACCAATCGGATCATTTGCTCCTTGGGTATCACCTTGGAGACCCGGGTTTCCGGTCTGTAATCGAGATCCAGTCTTTTGGGAATATCCTTCCATCTCCAGAAGTGGGCCTCTTCACCGGTCATAAAATATTCGATCATTGCAGGAGGCGCATAAGGGGGGAATGGTTCTCTGCATATCATAATGATTTCCATTTTCTCATCATACTGACGCAGGGTTTCAGCCACTGTAACGCCGGCCGGGCCTGCTCCGATAATAATGGTTTTCATGGGTATCTCCTTCGGCTCAGGCAGATGGCTTGCCGGGCATTGGGATGTTCTCCGGATCGATAGAGGGCAAACCGAGGGCCTTTCTCTTCTTTTCGATATGGCGTTGGATAAGGACAGCGGCCACCTCCGGATCGGGCTCCACGGCAAATGTTGCCCCTACCACATCTTCGAGTCCCTGGGCCAGGAGTTTTACCACATTGGGGCTCCCGAAGATGGGGGGCTGAACACCCAGAACGGTGTAGATACCGGAGGCCACCACATAGGAGCCTATGGAGACTGCCTTCTCCGAATACCACTCGGGCGCTGCACCGGCCAGGGGGAGATCGCTGATATCCACCCCCAGATAATTTGCCAAAGCAGCAGCCAGCACCAGGATACGGGTATTGTCCACACAGGAACCCATGTGGAGCACCGGCGGGATTCCCAGGGCCTTACATACGGCACCCAGACCAGGCCCTGCCATTTCAGCGGCTTTTGGGACCATATGCCCCGCCTTTCCGTTGGCAACAGCAGCACAACCGGTCACCACCACAAGGATGTCCTTCTCGATAAGACGCTGCGTCAGGGTGACATGGCCGTAATCATGCCGGATCTTGGGATTGTTGCATCCCACCACACCCACTGCGCCGCGGATCTTCCCTTCCTTTATGGCATTTACCAAAGGCTCCGGCGTGCCTCCCAAGGCACCCACGATGGCCTCCACCGAAAAGCCGGCCATCATATCCGTGGGTTCAACAGGGATGTTGACACGGTCAGGGACCCGGTTTGCGAAGTTTTCCACTGCGAGGCGCACAATCTCACGCCCGATCTCGATCCCCCGCTTGGGATCGAAGGATATGTGGGTGGCCCCCTTGAACTTGGCCTTGTCAAATGTGGAAATCACTTTGGTATGATAACATTTGGCCACGTCGGTCACTGCAGGCATGATACATTGATAATCCACGATCATGGCTTCAACCGCACCGGTCATGATCACCAGTTCCTGCATGAGATGGTTGCCCGCCATGGGGATGCCCCTTCGCATGAGCAATTCATTACCCGTGCAGCAGAGCCCCACCAGGTTGATCCCCTTTGCACCCTTTTTTCCCGCCAGCTTCATCAATTCCGGGTCCTGGGCTGCCCGGACGATCACATCAGATAAAAGGGGATTGTGGCCATGGAGGGCGATATTCACCTGATCGGCCTTGAGAACCCCCAGATTGACACGCGATTGAATGGGCTTGGGTGTCCCGAAAAGCACATCCGAGAGTTCCGTGGCCACCAGGGAGCCGCCCCATCCGTCCGAAAGGCTGGTTCTCAGGGCATGGAGGAGTATGTTGATGTAGTCGTTGTCCACACCCATATGGGTCCGATGGAGCACCTCCACATTCTCCCGGTCGATCCCGCGGGGTAGGATGCCCAGTTTCTCCCAGATGGCCCTTCTGGCCTCTGGCGCCCTTTTCACAAAGGTCAGGCACTCCTTCCGGATCCCATAATCATCCATCATCTCCCAGGCAAGGTCCTTGGCGATATCCTTAGGATCCCTGCCATCCACAGCGACACCATATTCTGCAGCCAGCCTTTTCAGCTTTTCCACATCCGTGATCTCGTAGGCCGTGGTCTCCCCTTTGCCTGTATGGTAGAGGGCCTCGAGGATGTCCCTGCCGTGATCCGAATGGGCGGATGCCCCTGCGGCAATAGATCTCGCCAGGTTACGTGCTACAATGACATCCGCATCCGCACCGCATACCCCCCGTTTGGGCCCGGTCTCATCAAATGGATCCACCCGGCACGGACCCATGGAACAATTCCGGCAACTCAGACCCAGTGCACAATAACCGCATTGGGGTTCCTGGGCTTTCAGACGATCCCAGACCGTCTCGATATTTTCTTCGTATGCCGTGCGAAGCATGTCCCTGGCATCTTTATTGATACTGAACTTGTCAAATCTATTTTTATTGCTTTCGCCTGCCATGATCCCCTCCATATCCTATCGCTGATTGATCTTGTCTACGGATTCCCCCCATTCACGCCATACTGCGACCTGGTCCGAAAGGCGGACCGTCTCTGGCTTGATCTCACCCACAGCCACCGATACCTCCCGGGCCAGACGGGTGCGGGCCTCTTTAACCAGCTCGTTCAGCTCGCCGAACATCAGTGCATCCACCTTGCACGCCTCGACGCAGGCAGGGCTTTCCCCCTCTGCCTGGCGATCAATGCACTGATCACACTTTACTGCAACCGGCTTATTCAGCCCAACTGCAGGCAAAGGATAGAAGGTAAGCACATCGAATGGACAGACCGTGGCACACATAGCACAGGTGATACATTTCCGGTCATCCACAAGGACAATCCCCTGATCGGCATCACGGCTTATGGCCCCTGTCGGACATACGGTCATGCATGGGGCCGGGTCACAATGACGGCATTTATTGGGGAAAGAGGTATTCAGATAAAGCCCCGGGGCAACAAGAATGCGGGGACGGGGAGTGACGCTCTCGAAAACGGCCTGATAAAGGTTTTTACTCTGGGAATGCGCCACAGCACAAGCGATCTGGCACTGTTTGCACCCAATACAACGCTCGGGATTGACAAACACTGTCTTCATGTGGGTTGCCTCCTTCTTTGACCAGCGGGAAATCATACATCCCCCTTTTCAGCCTCCCACCCGACGAAAAGGGACCGTCCAATGACGGTGCCATATCTATCTACCAAGAAGTATATCCAATCATCTTCGAGTGTGTCAATCCATTCTTACGGCTCCATATCCGAATCATGAGGTTCCTTTTATTCAAATTTTTCACGTGGGATTTTTATTTCGGTATTGAGAAGTAAAAGGTCCAAGAGTCAGGAATGCATAAGAACACGTTGCGTATATCAAAACAACTTTGGGAAGAAAACTATGAATATTTACACGGTCAACCATGAAGTACACAATCCGAGTAGTAACTTTTAGCCATTATCAGGTTGGTGCCGAGCACAAGGTGCGCCAATAGACAAAACAAAACGATATGGAAGATTTGTGACATTAACAGCGAATCGGCATTACCAGTGACTTAGATTTATATCCTTAGCGTCTTTTGGTAGCCATAAAAAATAATGCTCCCCGGATTTTCCATCCCGAGGAGCATTGATTGACTTCATTTTAAATCATAAATCTGAAAAGGGGGTCAAGCAATAATTCATAAAAGTATTAAAAAAGGTAACTAAGATTCAAAGAAAAGGAGGTCTCGCTGACGAGTCTTACTTCTGCACCTCCCCTAAATTGATCACTGAGGCCCAAATCTGCACCCATGAAGAGGCCTACGCTATCGTCTTGCTCGAAATCCGCCGAGAGGCCACCTGATGAGGTCTCACCATCAACCATTGAAAGATGGAGGCCGCCGTATGGAACGACCTTGCCAAGGCCCGTGTAGCTTGTACCTGCATAAAGGTCGATTTCTGAAGAGTCAATCTCTGTAGTCACAGAAAGTTCCGTCTCCTCTGAAGAATATGAAAGGTATTGCAGTCCGACTCCCACCTGCATATTGGTCATCTCATATACAGTGGCCTTCATACCCAGTTGATAGGCCATTCCATAATCCCCGTCAAATTCATATCCAGCTTCATCGTTTTCAACATTAGCCATGCCGAGTTTCGCATAGAGATTCAAAGGGGCAACTCCGGTTTCCAGTCCGTAGGTCCCTTTGACCAGAAAACGAGAGCTGTCTATTTCATGTACACTTGCGCCCTCTATATCGATGTCCCTGTTCGTGAAATCCGTATCGAAATCGAATACAACCTTTTTATTCTGAACAGTGGCATTTGGATTTCCGATGGTCCCGGAAATGGCAACGGTGCAAAATACAAGTATTACAAATAAAACTACAAAAATACCCAACGACTTTTTCATCTTCCTTCCTCCTTGTTTGCTTTCTCCTTATTCAATCTTTCCTCTAACTGCAAGTTACTCCAAAAAACCATTTGCTTGCCCCCCTTCTTAGAAGCTTTGACCATAAGAAATTTAGTCTATATATATAGTTCGGTCTTTTTAAAGCAAATAACC
>JBLIRM010000120.1:0-10505 GCA_049472295.1 bacterium
TGCTACTGCAGATTTCCTAAGCATGGCAAGCTCTTCAACCGTACCTATGAGAGGAATCATGACCTCAGGAACGATTGAAAATCCTTTCTTGGTTAATTCACAGGCAGCCTCAAAAATAGCCCTGACCTGCATTTCATATATCTCAGGATAGGTGACACCCAGCCGGCATCCCCTGTGCCCCAGCATCGGGTTCATCTCATGCAGGGACTCCACATTCTGCAGTAATTTTTCCTTGGTCTGGATCTGACCGAGGATCTGATCTATCTCTTCCAGGTTATTGACATTTCTCAAACCCATCTTCAGATTGGCAATCTCGCAGACCAGGTCCTCCCTTCTGGGTAGGAACTCGTGCAACGGGGGGTCCAGAAGACGGATGGTGACAGGCAGATCCTTCATAGCCTCAAAGATGCCCGCAAAATCCGCTCTTTGCATGGGCAGGAGTTTATCCAGGGCCTTTAACCGCGCCTCTCTGGTCTTGGCCATAATCATGTCCTGGACATGGGGCAGCCTTTCCTCTCCGAAGAACATGTGCTCCGTTCTGCAAAGGCCGATCCCTTCGGCTCCAAAATTTCTGGCCACCTGGGCATCTTTGGGGGTATCCGCATTGGTCCTCACCTTTAACCGGCGGTTCTCATCGGCCCATGACATGAGGATACCGAAATCACCGCTCAATTCGGGCTGTACAAGGGGCACCTGGTCCAGGATCACCTCGCCCGTGGAACCATTCAGTGTGATAAAGTCCCCCTCATTGATGACCTGGCCTTTGACCGTCATCTGGGCACGCTGCTCATTGATAGTCAATGCCCCGCATCCGGCCACGCAACATTTACCCATACCTCTGGCCACCACGGCCGCATGGGAGGTCATACCCCCACGTGCGGTCAGAATACCCTTGGCAACATGCATGCCACCGATATCCTCGGGTGAGGTCTCATTCCTGACAAGTATCACAGGTTCACCTTCTTCGGCTTTTTTGACGGCATCCTCGGCCGTGAATACCACCTTCCCAACCGCAGCGCCCGGAGATGCAGGCAGGCCCTTGGCCAGCACATTTACGGATGCCTTTGGA
The DNA here is from genome assembly GCA_049472295.1 of bacterium. Lineage (GTDB taxonomy): Bacteria > SZUA-182 > SZUA-182 > DTGQ01 > JAFGSM01 > JBLIRM01. The sequence goes on from JBLIRM010000120.1 coordinate 1,070, forward strand.
TCGATCATAGGATGAAGAAGCTGATTGAGTTGTTCGGGTTCCACCCTGAGCACCGCTGTCTCTTTATCAATAAGCCCCTCCTTCACCATATCCACGGCAATCTTAACCGCAGCAGCGGCAGTCCTCTTCCCTGTCCTTGTCTGAAGCAGATAAAGCTTTCCCTTCTGAATGGTGAATTCCAGGTCCTGCATATCCTTATAATGGGATTCAAGCCTTTTATATATACTCTCGAGCTCTTTATAGACTGGGGGCATCTCCTCCTCGAGTGAGGGCAACTCGGAGTCCTTCTTCTGGGCCTTATTGATGGGCTGCGGCGTTCGGATCCCGGCCACCACATCTTCACCCTGTGCATTCATGAGGTATTCACCGAAGAAAACGGCTTCTCCTGTGCTGGGATCACGTGTAAATGCCACACCGGTACCCGAATCATCCCCCAGATTACCATAAACCATGGATTGTACATTGACTGCCGTGCCCCAGTGGTGCGGGATATGATTGATGTTCCTGTAAGTAATGGCCCGATCATTATTCCAGGATCCAAAAACGGCCCCAATGGACATCTCGAGCTGTTTTTTCGGATCCTGGGGAAAACTCATGCCCTTTTCATTTTCCACCAATGCCTTATATTTCTCCGCCACATCCTTAAGGGCCTCCGCGTCCAATTCCGTATCCAGTGTCACACCCAGTTCATCCTTCTTCTGCTGCAATATCTTTTCGAATTTTTCATGCTTCAAACCCAGGACTACATCTCCGAACATATTGATAAAACGACGGTAGCTGTCATATGCAAAACGCGGGTTTCCGCTTTTTTTGATCAGGCCCTGAATGGTCTCGTCATTCAGTCCAAGGTTCAATACCGTATCCATCATACCTGGCATGGAGACCCTGGCGCCGCTTCGAACCGAAACCAAAAGGGGATTTTCCTTGTCCCCGAATTTTGCCCCCATGGCCTCTTCAACCTTTTTCAGGCTCTCTTCCAACTGTTTCCGCATATTCGGAGGAAACTGCTTATTATTTTTATAATAATCTATGCAAACCTCGGTTGTAATGGTGAAACCCGCCGGCACAGTGATGCCCACATTGGTCATCTCGTGCAGATTGGCGCCCTTACCCCCCAAAAGATTCTTCATATCTGCTTTTCCTTCGGCCTTACCACCTCCGAAAAAATAGACCATTTTTTTATTTCCTGACATAGAAAACCCCCTTTCGGACATTATTCTCTTATTTAGTTTTGTTCCTGCACAATCTTTGAAAAATCAGCAATCTTTAAGAAAATCCGGCCTATGGCGGATAAAAGGGCAAGCCGATTATTTCTCAATGCCTCCTTTTTATCCATCACCAAGACCTGATCAAAAAACAGATCAATTGGATCCTTGAGCGCCACCATCTCCTGCAGCGCATCGAGGTATTCGGCCCGATCAATTCGTTTATACAATCCATCCTCCAATCCTTTAAAAATCCCGAAGAGTTTTCTCTCCGCATCCTCTGTAAAAAGTGAAGGATCTACATCCTGCAGTTTCTGAGCATCGTCCGGGAGTATATTGATCACCCGTTTGAACGGTGTCAGAATGGCACCGAATGCCTCTTCGGAACGGAAGCATTTCAGGGCATCCAGCCTTTTTTGAACAAATATGGGATGTGGATTCTCCGCACCCAGGACAGCATTGATCAGGTCATAGTCAAATCCCTGGGCCAGGAAAAAATTGTTCAGTCTCTGAATGAGGAATAGATGGATCTTTTGAATGGCTTCTTCGAAGCCCTTGAGGTTGTTAGATTTAAAAGAAAGAAGGCCCTTGTTCACAAACCCCTCCCACGGAAAAACCAGCCCCAGGCTTAAAACAATCTGTATCATCCCCTGGACCTGACGTCTTAATGCATGCGGATCCTCGGAACCCGTGGGTATTAATCCCAGTATAAAGCAGCCGGCCAGATTGTCCATTTTATCTGCAAGGCTGAGGATGGCTCCTGCAAGGCTCTCAGGCAATTCATCACCAGCGAAACGGGGGAGATAATGCTCGAAAATGGCCTTTGCCGCAGCCTCCGATTCACCCGACCTCCGGGCATATTCCCTTCCCATGACCCCTTGCAGCTCAGGAAACTCCCCCACCATTTCCGTCACAAGATCGCATTTGCACAATAAGGCTCCGCGTTCCAGGGCCTTGACCAGTGCATTCTTTTCCTTTACATCAATCCCCGGTTCCGTAATACTCTCGGCCAGATAGGTCGCCAGCCCGCGAATCCTTAAGGCCTTGTCATAAAGGCTGCCGAGCTGTTCCTGGAAAACCACATGTTTCAGGCTCTCTATCCGATCCGAGAGTGAAACCCTTGTATCCTCCTCGAGAAAAAAGGCGGCATCCGACAGCCTTGCCTTCAATACCCTTTCATTGCCTCTGGTGATAACCTTCGGGTCATTCGCGGGGATGTTGCATATGGTAATAAATCTCGGCAGAAGCCTTTCATTCTTGTCCAAAATGCAAAAATATTTCTGATGATCCCTCATGCTCGTAATCAGGACTTCTTCAGGAAGTTTGAGAAATTCAGGATCAAAAGCACCACACAAGGCCACAGGCCACTCCACGAGATGGGTCACCTCTTCTAAAAGGGCGAGGTCTTCTTTTAGCCTTCCTCCGGTTTTCTCGGCCTCCTTTTGGGCCTGTGAAAGGATGATCTCTCTTCGTTTTTCGGGGTCACATTGTACAAATGCCTTCTCCAAGAGATCCAGATATGAATGGAAATCCTTCACAGGTATGGGATCGGGATGCATAAATCGATGACCGCGTGTCATGGCGCCGCTCCGGATACCATCCAGATCAAAAGGAATCACCTCTCCGCCAAACAGGGCCAAAATCCAATGTATCGGGCGGGCAAACCGCAGATCCCCATTACCCCAGCGCATATTTTTAGGGAAATTGAGCGAGGTAATCCATTCAGGGATAATCTGGGAAAGCAACCGGAGCGTTTCCTGGCCGGGATCCTTTTTCTCAACAACCAGGTAGGCACCCTTGCCAGGCATTTCCTCGACCCTGAGTTCCTCCAGTTCAACCCCTTGATTGCGGGCAAAACCGATGGCCGCCTTTGTGGGCTTACCCTCCTTATCATATGCCACCCTCGCCGGTGGACCAACGGCCTTGATCAGATGTTCTGCCTGTTTCTCTGAGACATCCCGCACACATATGGTAAGTCTTCGAGGGGTGCACATGGTTTGAATTACACCGAACTGAATGCGATTGGAACGAAGCCTTTCCTCCATGATTCTGTGCATCTGTTTTAGATTGGGGGCGCTAAAACGGGCGGGTATCTCTTCTGTGCCGACTTCGATCAATAATTCCAGACCCATATCTAATCCTCGTGAGTTGCAGGTGTATTCATCCCCAGGTATGCCGTTGTACATCGCCTGGCCAATTTTCTCACCCTCGCAATATAACCGGTTCTCTCGGTGACACTGATCGCACCCCGGGCATCCAAAAGGTTAAAGGTATGAGAACATTTCAGGCAAAAATCATAGGCAGGCAGAATTAGACCTGCATCAAGCAGGTTCTCGCATTCCTTTTCGTACATGGTAAACCATTGCTGAAGGGCCTGGATATCGGCCCTTTCAAAGTTATATTTGGAATACTGCACCTCGGTTTCAAGGTGGATCTGACCATATTTGACCCCTTCGGTCCAGACGAGATCGAACACATTGTCCACACCTTGCAGATACATGGCAATCCTTTCGAGGCCGTATGTGATCTCAACGGTTATAGGACGCAGATCCTCTCCTCCCACCTGCTGGAAGTATGTGAATTGCGTAATTTCCATCCCATCCAGCCAGACTTCCCATCCCAGGCCCCACGCCCCAAGTGTGGGGGATTCCCAGTCATCCTCCACAAAACGGATATCATGCTCCCTGGGATTGATTCCCAGAAATTTCAGACTGTCCAGATAAAGGGTCTGAATATCGAGGGGGGATGGTTTGATAATGACCTGATATTGATAATAATGCTGGAGTCTGTTGGGATTTTCACCGTACCTTCCATCCGTCGGCCGCCGGGAAGGCTGCACATATCCCACTCTCCACGGGTCCGGGCCAAGGGATCTCAAAAATGTGGCCGGATGAAAGGTGCCGGCCCCGACCTCCAAATCGTAAGGCTGCTGAATCACGCAACCACGATCAGACCAAAACCGCTCCAGGGAAAAGATAATGGATTGAAAGGAATGATTCTGCCCCATGAAAACTCCGTTTTTTTAGCCGACTCCTACCCTCTGTTATTCAAGGATTTTACTGAGTAGAAGGGAAATTTAGAAGTTTTAATATAACAGAATGTTATGTGAGTGTCAACTTTAGGGGTATTCGTAAAAAGTCATCTTAGCGGCTGCATGGCCTTTTTCCCTATGCCCAAATACGAGGAAGTTGCAAATGTACTTTTGTTAAGGTACTCGCAAAAAGTCATTTCGTTGCTTAAAGGAATTTTTTTAAGGCTCTAACACTACGCTTCGCTCAATTTGTCGAACTCGGGCTTCGCCCTCAGACAACGACAAATTTTAGCGCTGCGCTGCGCTAAGAGCCTTGGGCAAAAATTCCGATGCGCTCCTCAATGACATTTTTACGAGATCATTCATCCTCTATTTGTGGCCCTAAAAAAATCGTTTCGCTCAGCCTTCTAAAATTTTGTACACTATGCTTTACAAAGAAAATTTTCAAAAACCCTCCCTATTCGCTTCAGTAAATATGTCTGCTCACAATTATAGAAGGGAAGGAAAAGAAACGATGGTGCAAACTGATGGGTTATATAAGGAACCGTCAATATGTCTGCTCACCGGAAAGGAAGAGGAAGAACTGCTACCATAGGTTTATGGGTTGCAACAAGGCATCTGTAGAAAGTGTTCATATGTGCTCCGTAAAAAGTCATGTTATTTTACTTTTTAATGGGAATTATATATATTGATAGGATTCGAGAGTCAGGAAACCTATTATGAAACAGGATAATAGGGGGGGAAGACATGAAAACTTTCAGAAAAAAATATCCCGGATTCGTCGTTATCATTCTTCTGATACTCTCTTTCTTCTTTATTAATGGATGCACTCCATTATGGATCGGGGCTGGTGCGGCCGGAGGCTATATTCTTGCCTCCGATGAAAGAAGTATGGGGCAGAGGATCGATGACAGCTTTATCACAACCAAGGTGAAGTCAAAGCTGCTTGCGGACTCAGCGGTCAAAGGATTTAAAATCGATGTGGATACCCTTGAGGGAGAGGTGACATTGACCGGCATTGTCAGTACAAGGGCTGAGGGTGAAAGGGCCATTGAACTGGCAAGAGGTGTGAAAGGGGTTGTCAAGGTCAAGGATAACATCAAGGTCAGGGAGTAGAGAATAAAATTTCTCAATCGATTGGCATTGCCTATGATGGGATCATAAGTTAGGTCTGAAGAGATCGATCATGGCCCGAAAAAAAACAAAAGATAATCAATGGTGGGATCGCTTCGATCAATGGGAGGAGGAATGGCGAAAAAAGCGGGAGAAAGAGAGGCTGGAAGATGCACGTAAGATCCGTGACGCCGAAGAGGACTATGAAAGATCCCTTCATTCCCTGAATCCTTTAAAAACCAGTCCGGACCCCAAAAAGGTCCTGGCTTCACAAAGCCGTGAGCCCGGACTGAAGAGGCTCCCTCTTGAATCCCCTTTGGATTTTCCTCTTATAAAGCCCGCCAGTATCATGAAGGTTGAACAGCCCACTAAAGAAGAAGGTATCATAATTTTTCGAATAGATGAAAAAGACAGGACAGGAGACATTCTGGAGGCTGCTGCGTTTCAGATTAAAAGGATTATCGAATATGTGATCAGTGAAAGGCTCTTGTTTTTCCTTCAGCCTATTAAGCAAGGAACCTTTGTTATTCGAGCGGCCGGTGATCGGGAGACCCCTCCCATTTTTGAAATATCCCAGTGTTCTCCCGGAGTGATTCGTATCAAGGTTCTGGAGGATTCCCTGTTGTGGAGTCTGGGATATCAATTCAATGTCCCTGAGATCCTGAATCGGATATTGGAAAGATTTAATCGAGAGATTGAAAAGCAATAGGAGGCTGTGAAACGTGTCCATACAGATTAAAAGCGTTCGTGGTGTGTCGGATATCCTTCCATCAGAGATTTCTTTATGGCAGTGGATAGAGAAAAATGCTCGATCCATGTTCGAAACCTTTGGATATCAAGAGATAAGAACCCCATTATTTGAAAAAACCCCCCTTTTTACTAGAAGCATTGGGGAAGAAACGGACATTGTCTCCAAAGAGATGTATACCTTTCCGGACCGGAAAGGGCAACTCTTGAGCCTCAGGCCGGAAGGCACCGCACCAGTGGTGAGGGCCTACCTTCAACACAGTCTGCATCTGGATCCCAGGGGCCAGAAACTCTATTATATGGGAGCCATGTTCAGGTATGAACGCCCGCAGGCAGGAAGGGCCAGGCAGTTTCACCAGATCGGTGCCGAATGCTTCGGCCTGTCCAACCCGGAAGTGGATGCCGAACAGATTGCCCTGATATATCATCTGTTTAAAAGATTGTGGACGGCCAGAGCCCCATCAACCCCTCAAAATGACAGGCAATCCTTTCAGATTCATTTAAATACCTTGGGATGCAGATCCTGTCGTACCAAGTTCAGTGGATTATTAAAAGGGCATATCGGTAATTTTGTGACCAGACTGTGTGAGGATTGTCAGATAAGATATGAGCGTAATACCCTCAGAATACTTGATTGTAAAAACCCCGGATGTAAGGAATTGTTGAAGGATGCTCCCATAATGATAGATCACCTGTGCGACGATTGTAAGATGCATTTTGAAAGGGTCAAGGTCCTTTTGAAAAAGACGGATATCCCCTATACATTGAATCCCCATTTGGTAAGGGGCTTGGACTACTATACGCGGACAACCTTTGAGGTCACGAGCCACCTGCTCGGTGCACAAAATGCGGTCGCCGGTGGCGGCAGGTATGATCATCTGATTGAGGAGTTCGGCGGTCCACCCACTCCGGCCTGTGGATTTGCCCTTGGCATGGAGAGGCTGATTCTGGCATTAAAGGAGGTTTCTAAAAATGCGGAAGAAGTAATGCCTTATTGTTTTTCCTTTCTGGCCCATATTGGCACTGAGGCCCAGGAAAAGGCATTTGAGATTGTAAACCGTATCCGATTAATGGATGTACCCATAGGGGTAAATTATCAGGCGGGTTCTCTGAAGTCACAAATGAAGCAGGCGGATAGATTAAGGGCGGTTTATACCCTGATATTGGGAGAGGACGAGCTTTCTAAAGGGCAAATCATACTAAGACAGATGAAAACAGGGATTCAAGAAGAATATCCCCTTGAAGATGTCCCGAAGATATTACAGGGAAAATACGAATCCTGGATTATGGAGTGATTGTTATCACCCCGATCCATAAAGAGATCAATATTCCCATTTAATGCACTTTTATCCATCCCATCATGTGAACAGATGTTTTATGGAACGATTTAGGGACTCCATCAAAGAGATCAAATTACATCAGTGATGCTGTTCTTCTCCCCCTCCCCGTGAACAGACATATTTACGAAGCGATATAGGGAGGCTTTTTGAAAATTTTCTTGGCGAAGCGCATCCTTTCCACTTCCTCCCTCCCGGCATCTCGTAAAAATGTCATTGAGGAGCGCATCGGAATTTTTGCCCAAGGCTCTTAGCGCAGCGGAGCGCTAAAATTTGTCATTGTTTGAGGGCGAAGCCCGAGTTTGACAAATTTAGCGAAGCGAAGCGTTAGAGCCTTAAAAAAATTCCTTTAAGCACCGAAATGACTTTTTACGAGTACCTTAAACCTTAGAAAATTAAAAAAGCCTTCCCATCAAGCGGAGTAAATGTGTTCGCTCATATCCTTGCTTCCCATTAAACAAAGTAAATATGCTCGCTCACATCCTTACTTTCCGTCAAGCGGAGTAAATGTGTCCGCTCACATCCTCATTGATCTTTTAATATATAAAATGTTATAATAATGTAGACTATTTTATCTATTAGTCATAAGATTTGATTCAAAAAACCAGCCTCTTTGCGAATAAAAAATCAATCAGGATTTTTTAGAAATTTAAGGGATTTGATGAAACAAAATCAAAAAAGGAGGGCGCAACTCATGGAACACAGGAAAGTTTTGTCTTTATGTATCGTCATTCTGGCCTTATGTATGATCACTGTAACAATGGTTAACCACACAGATGCCTATTTGGGCGGTTATTTTGGTGTGACTTCCACAACCACTGATTTGGATACGAGTGTGAGTTCATATTATCCCCAGATCGGTTTATATGGCGGTTTGTATGGCGGCTTGTACGGCGGTTTATACGGCCTCTATGGACTCGGATATATGCCCAACCTTAATTATTTGGGTTATCTTTATGGAGTATACGGAACGGATGTAACGAATGTGGGGAATGTCATTGCAAACCCCGCAGGCCTTGCCCCCAATATCTGGTCAGGTTACGGGATCACATATCATCCCTTATTTGGCTATTACCAGCCCTATAACCTGTTTGGAAATATGTTTGCCCTGACGAATCTTTTCTCCTGGTGGTGATAGAAAGGTTTTTGCTTTTAACGGGCCGTTTTGATTATTTTCTCGAGGAATCCTTCGTTTGCCTGAATCTCGGGAGGAAGAACCCTGTTTTTTCCCGATAGCTCGAATACTCGGGAATGTGGGCAGTCATCTTTTTCTCTTCCAATACAGCCCTCATGGTCTGCATGAATATAAGAAAGACAAACATGCCATAGGCTTCCTTATTATTGAAAAGCATGGCAATTCCCAGAAAATGAATCAACTCCCCTGAATAAAGCGGGTGACGGATGATGCCATAGATACCTGAGGTGACCAGGGGCCGGACCTCCACCATGATGCTGAAGGACCTTTTTAGCTTCCAAATTGCCAGACAATCAATGGTTGCACCGAGAATGGAGAGGATAATACCCAGGATATAAAAGGTGAGGTTGAAATGGAATCGGGTTCGTGTGGCAATAAAATAAGAGCCTATGAGGTGGAAAAAGACGACAGACAGGGGAAACGCCCTTTCTTTTATGCCGGCAGCACGCTGCATCGGCTTGCTTCGAAGAATATAGCTGAATATGGTCAGCGCCATAAAGGAAAGAATCAGCGTATTATTGATGGAAAGGAGTATGATTAAGGAGAGTTTGGCCTGTTTGTTCAGGATAGTTCCCAGGGACCGCCACAGGGTTCGGACTGCCAAAGCGAGGAAAAAGGTGACGGGCACAAGACGGTCCCGAACCCATTCCCTTTGGCCTGGTGAGAGGAGCCAATAAACAAAGGAAATGACTAAAAGTGGAAAGAGGATGAATGGCCATCTGGCCTTGATAAAAACAGAAAGAGGAAGAAGAATAGCAGCGAGCCACCGGGCCTTCAAGATTCAGGGTCCATTACCAGAATTTGGGCC
>JBLIRM010000121.1:0-10502 GCA_049472295.1 bacterium
ACGGAATTCAAATATACCCGCACCGCCGGCACGGCCCCCATATCCTTCAAAGGGGAATTTTACTCGGAATATACAGCGGAGTTTACCGGCACTGCGAACAACAAACTCTGCTGCCGGAATCTCTATTGCGCTTTTGCCGGTGTCTTCGAGGTGGAAGGGGAGTACAGGATCAAGGACAAGCTGGGACAAACCGCAGACAGGGGTACATTTAAGATAAAAGGCCCTGTATACAGCTCGAAGCCTAAGCCTCCACCCGTAGATGCCATACAGGCCCTGGGAAAACCCATTGACGAAGGCAGGGAGATCCTCTCTCTGACCACCGGAGCGGACGGCCGGATCTATGGCGGGACGGATATCGGATGCGTGAATGTGGGGCACATGTTTGTCTACGATCCTGCCACCGGAGAAATCACGGATCTGGGCAACCCCGGATATGAGTGCAATGCCATGACCACAGGAACGGATGGCCTGATCTATCTGGGCGGAGGCACCAGGTCTGCGGGTGACCATGACTGTAAGTCCATTGGCTATGCCAATTTTGCCATCTATGATCCTGAAAAGCCATGGAATCCAGGGCAGGGATCGGAGGCCAATCCCAGAAATCTGGGACAGGCTGTGAATTTCAGCGGAGAGGTTGACGGATACCCAATTGTAGTGCACGACCTTGCCACTGCCCCAGATGGAAGGATATATGGCTGCACGGGTTATAGAGACGGAACATCGGGTGAATATTATGCCCATCTCTTTGTGTATGATCCGGAAACTGATTCCATAGAGAATCTGGGCCGGCCGATCTCGAACCAGAGCAGCATCACCAGGCTGGCAATAGCGGCGGACGGCATCATATATGGTGTCATTCTCGGCCCTCGCACGGGATACTTCCCCCCTCCGGGGAAGCTCTTCTCCTATAATCCGGCATCCGCATCCTTTGCTATGATCAACTTGCCATCCAGCATCGAGGGGGCGGTTGCCCTTACCGTAGGCACGGATGGTCTGGTGTATGTGGCAGGAGGTGAAATGAGCACGACATTCACCTATGATCCGGTCTCAAAATCCTTTGATGTAAAGGGGAATCTCGGGGGATGCAGTGATGTCCTGAGGATGATCACCGCTGAGGACGGGATCATCTATATCGGCTGTGCGGTCAGCGGCTATTTCGTCCGCTATGATCCCGAAAGGGCATGGGAAGACAGACCGTGGAGTGATGCGAATGACAAGCCCGGAGTGAATCCCAGGATGTATCATTATACAGGAAAGGTCAATGCCCTTACCGAAGGTAAGGACGGCATTATCTATTTTGGCAACCTAAGCGGGCAATTATATTATTTCGCGGGAGAGGAAGAACCTTCTTCATAGCCACAGATGCTCCAGGAATCGGAATCCTGAAGCATCCACATTGACAACATTGAGATGTGTGTGCTTAAGGGACTGAGAGAGGTGATCGTTTGCAATTGGAATAGGAAATGCACTGACTTTTCAATTTGGATGACATATCGAAATGAACATCTTTTTGGCAGCATGCTCTTTTGGAGAAAGGAAAAAGAGGATGGATAACGAGAAAAACATCGGGAAAAGAATCGGCTCGACCATTACCCGGCAATATGCGCAAAAAACGAACCGGGCTTTTCATTGGACCATTGCATTCATTACGTTTCAGTTCTTCATCATGGCCTTCCTTAGCCCTGCCCATCTCCGGGCAGCCTATACCATCCATCAAGGGTCTGATGTGGAGATCCAGGGGGATTATGCCTATGTGGCGGTCACAGGGACCTCCCATTCAGCAACCGATGTCATCTGGATGAGGCCTCCCCCGCCTGAGCTTCCCAGCGGGTTGAGGGTGATAGATATATCCGATCCGGACTCACCCGAAATCGTGGGCGGTCTCAATTACTCCAATTCCGGCATCCTCTGTCTCAAAGTAGATGGTGATCTGGCCTATCTCTCCTATAGCGGATCCGCGGGGGTAAAGATCATCAATATCTCCGACCCCGAAGACCCTGAGATCATAGGGACCATAAAGAATGTCTATGCCAGGGAGATGGTGATAAGAGACGGCTATGCCTATATAGCCGATCCGGATTTGGGGCTGGTGATATACGATGTGTCTGATTCCGCCTCACCTGTAAGGACTGCACGCCTGAATCTGAATGGTACGGTTGAGGATATAGCGGTGCAGGGGGATTTTGCCTATCTAACCTTTGATGATGATGATTATCCAATAGAATGCGGAATCCATGTCTGTAACATCTCGGACCCTGAAAATCCCTCTTTGGTGGATAGGTTTGTGGTAGGCACAGGATTTGATAGTGACATTCCTGTGAGCCCGCAAATGAAGATCTGGATGAATGCTGACTATGCCTATCTGGCCAAGAGATCCGCCTTTATAATTGTTGATGTGAGTGATCCTGAAAACCTGTCCAGAGAAGAGATATGGCATCTGCCGGGCCTGCCGCCGCATGGGCATATCCCTTCAACCGAGAAGCTGGACGGAAGCGGTGAGTATATCTGCATAACCGGAGATGTGGACGATCAGGAGCTGCTTTTTGTGGTAAATATCTCCGATCCGCTCGATCCGGACCCCCTTGGCAAGGTATCCATTTACAAGCCCAACGGCGGGGTTGCAGTTCAAGGAGATTACGCCTGCATTGTTGGCTGGGATGGCTTTCAGATCATAGATATCTCCGACCCGAACGACCCTTCGGTTGTCGGAAAGATCAAAAGTACGAGTCCCAGCGGAACGTCCGGGATTATTGGGGTAGACATATACGGATATCCTCCATATGGATATGGCTATGGAAGCCCTTACTTTCCGGGATATGGCCCAGGGTATGGATACGGTTACGGATATGGATACCCTTACAGCGGCGGCTTCGGTGCATCCGGCGGCTTCGGATTCGGATACCCCTTCGGCGGCTTCGGTGCATCTTGGCGCCCATTATCGCCAACATCCTATAATCCCAGTTCTTATGCTGGTGGTATTCCTCCTCCGGAATTTTTTATTGATATAAGAACGCCGCCAGATCTAGATTATTTTATGCCTTATGGTTTCGGCACCTCCGGCGGCTTCGGTTTCGGATACCCCTTCGGCGGCTTCGGTGCGTCCGGTGGCTTCGGATTCGGATATCCCTTCAGCGGATTTGGCAGTCCATATAGCGGATTATATTTTGGCAGTCCTTATCCTAGATTTCCGCTCTGATGGATACGGCAGTCCCAACGCGGTATTTTATTAATCTTATAATAAGGTATGCCGTGATCCCGGGTTTTGGTATATCCTGTATGTGGTTTGCCTGATCCTTATGAGGGCTTGGGATTCAATCCCTTCAGCGGCATCGGTGCATCCGGCGGCTTCGGATTCGGATATCCCTCCGGATGGCGTGCCTTTTATTAAAATCGATCTTTGTAACGACATATAATCTGTCAATAAATTTCCATAAATAAACCATAATATGGAGTTGGATGGTATCGTCCTGATATAATGTATAATATATAATATATAACTATTTCAGGATAAAGAAGGTGATCCTCTGCGTATAACAGGAAATTAGCCATTACAAATAATTATTCCCAATCCAAGCACTTAAAACTGCGGATTCAAGCTCTCATTATTCCTATCTTTTTCTGATCCCTATTTTAAAGGAGGAAACATAGGATGGATCGGTATAAGAATAACAAAAGGTTTTTGAAATGCTTCTTGGCCGGGATGTTCATCGTAACCTTGTTTTGTTTGGTAAATGTTTCAGTAACAGTGGCCCAAAAGTCATTTTATACTTATAATCCGGGGTATGGTTATTTGGCCGGTAGTCCTTATGGTGGATATGGCAGCCCTTATGCTTACGGCGGATATTCGGGATACGGCTTCCCCGGAAGCTCTTATAGCGGATATTCAGGATATGGCCTTCCTCGTTCGATTCTGGAATTAAGCGCCAGTTCCGATCTGTATACAGCACAAAAGGGGTATGAACTAAGCATTCCATATTTTCAATCAGCCATTAGCAGTGGCTGGACCCCTTGGAGGTCCTCCTCTTATTATACCGGGTATACGGCTCCGGGGGGATACACTCCTTTTACTTCAATACCGTATTACTCATATCCGGGCAGCACTTTCTCTTCCTATTATCCCAGATTTATCCCGACTTCATCCCCGTATTCCAGGTCGTCACCCTATCCGACTACGTATGATTCAAGTTCAAAATTGAATACCATTGTTAGGGTTACAGGCAGGGTTGTAGGATCTTATTCGATAAGTTCCAATGGGAGAGAGATAAAATGTTATGTTCATCTTCCATATCAGGCGGTTTTCCAGCCACTCGATCTTTCAGAATACATAGGAGAGGTTGTTGAATTGAGCGGATATCTTATGAATCAGGATCTTTATGGTGCAACTCTTGAGAGGGTCATCTGATCCAGGTTCTGATTTTTTAAATTCTTTGGGAAACTTATGCAAATTGGAAGAAGCAGCACTTGCTTGAAAACCACCATTGAAAAAAAATGAGCATCAAGAGAGGATTTTTTATAGCCATCCCACAAATTTGAAAAGGCCTTTCTTTCAGAGATCAATGATGGATTCTGCAGGATCGGCATAAAATACCTTCACCAGAAAAAGGCCCTGGGCGGGTGCCGTCAAACCCGCCTGGGTGGGGTCCCTGGAAAGAAGGATCCGGGTCAGATCTTCAGGGGTGAAACGCCCGCGGCCCACTTCGATCAGTGTCCCTACCATCCGGCGTATCTGTTTGCGCAGAAATCCGGTCCCTAGAAATTCAAAGCGGATCTGGTCCCCCTCCTCAAGCATCTCGAGTTTTATGATCTTCCGCGTTCCACTCAGACTATCCTTCTTGGCCACGCTAAAGGCGGAAAAATCATGCTCCCCGCGCAGGATGGGAAGACATGACCTCATCCTGTCCATGTCCAGTTTGTCGGTCAAAAACCAGGTGTAAGGCCACAGAAAGGGGTCTCTCTGTTTTCCCCGAAAGATCTTATAGCGATATCTCTTGGCCTTGGCCAGCTTGCGGGCATGAAAATCAGGAAGCGCCACAAAGGCATCGGTGATGGAAATATCCTTGGGAAGGATACTGTTCAGGGCCATCTTCAGATTGGGCGCCGGGATCTTGGAATTGGTCTTAAAATGGGCCACCTGACCCAATGCATGCACACCCGCATCCGTGCGCCCGGCCCCGGTCACCAGGCAGGGCTCGTTTAACACCACCTTCAGGCCCTCCTCAATTGTCCCCTGGATGGTCTTCCGGCCGGGCTGAACCTGCCAGCCGGCATATTCCGAGCCATCGTATCGGATGGTGATCCTGAAGGTACGGATCATCCGGGAGCCCTCTTGGATTTGATAAATAGACGCAGAGGGGTCATGGAAAGCCCCAGTTCCTCCCTGAGTCGATTCTGAAGATACCTTTGATATGAAAAATGGACCCCCTGGGGGAAATTTACAAAAAACACAAAGGTGGGCGGCTGGACGGAAACCTGGGTCTGATAGTTGAACTTCACCTTTCGCCCCCTGTAAATGGGGGGTGGAAACTTGGCCAGGGCCGCCTCCACGATCCGGTTCAGCCGGCCGGTGTTAACCCGCATGCGGTACTGATCCATGACCTGCTCCACCAGCGAGAAGATCTTGTATACCCTCTGTCCTGTCAGTGCAGACACAAAAATCATGGGGGCATATTGGATATATTTCAGACGAAAACGGAAATCCTCTTCGTATTTTTTCGTGCTTTTTTCGTCCTTGGTCACGGCATCCCATTTATTGATCACGATAATGATGGCCTTGCCTGCCTCATGAGCAAATCCCGCGATTCGCACATCCTGTTCGGTAATTCCCCGAACCGCATCTATGAGGAAAAGGGCCACATCAGAGTCCTCGATATTTCTGAGGGTCTTGATGACCGTGAGCCGCTCCAATCCATGCTTGACCTTTTTTCGGCGTCTGATTCCGGCCGTATCCATGATCACATATGAACGATGGTTGTAAGTAAAGGGGGTATCGATACAGTCCCGGGTGGTGCCTGGCTCTTCGCTGACCAGAGACCTTTCCTGGCGAAGGATCTTGTTGAGCAGTGAGGATTTCCCCACATTGGGACGGCCGATGATGGCGAGCCTTGTCTTTTCCGTCTCACTCTCAGGAGCGCTCCTGACAGGCAGGTGTGCAGCCACCTCCGCCATCAGGGCATCTACGCCTGTCCCATGGGAAGCTGAGATGGGAAATATGTTGTCCGTGCCGAGAGAGTAAAAATCGGAAATTTGGGCAACCATCTTTTCATTATCTACCTTGTTGACCACGTAAAAAGCCGGTTTGTTGCCTTTTTTCAGCATCCGATGTATGTCTTTGTCCGATGGCAGCAATCCGTCCCTTACATCCATCAAAAAAATAATAATATCAGCTTCCTCTATGGCTATCAGTGCATGTTCATGGACCCTGCCGCTGATGGCGCTTTCGGTCTCCGAATCAAGCCCACCGGTATCGATCAGCAGAAATTCCTTCCCCTCCCAGGTGCATCTGCCGTAGTTTCTATCCCTGGTCACCCCGGGAAGGTTATCGATTATGGCCTTTCTTTTTCCGATCAAACGATTGAATAGGGTGGACTTTCCCACATTGGGCCTGCCCACGATTACAACTACACTGCTTGACATCACTTTTCCCTTTTGTATATTCAGTTGGAATCAACACCAAGTCCATCAAACAGGATCAAGTATTATTGCAATAATCATCGATCCTTATGATGATCACTTGATATCAATATGGACAGGAAATAAGGTTAAAACAAAAAGGCAGCCTATCGGGTCACGTCTAATGGGCAACCGCGTGTTCAAGTTCAGAGGAAGCAGTGTCCAAGTTTCTTTGATTCAAGTCCCCGTCATTTCTCGGGACAATCTTATCGTAACCCACCAATGCCTCTTTCAGAACCTCTTCCATATGTTCGACAAGCACAAAATGGAGGCTCTTTAGGACTGGTTTTGGAATCTCCTTGAGGTCCTTATCATTTTCCTTTGGTATAATCACGGTTGTGATCCCTGCACGATGTGCTGCAAGGACCTTCTCTTTGACACCACCGATGGGAAGCACCTTACCCCTCAATGTTATCTCTCCGGTCATGGCCACATCCGCTCTCATTGCCTTTCCTGTCACCAGGGAGGCAACAGCCGTGGCTATGGTAATGCCCGCAGAAGGACCATCCTTGGGTATGGCGCCCTCAGGCACATGGACATGGATCTCTTTGTTCTGGAAGAAATCTCTGGGTAAACCCAGATCTCTATCCCGGCTTCGGAGATAACTGAATGCGGCCTGGGCGGATTCCTGCATGACATCACCCAATTTTCCGGTCAGGGTGAGTTTCGGTTTCCCATCCATAATGGTGGCCTCAACCGACAGGATATCACCCCCTGCTTCGGTCCACGCCAGACCCGTCGCGATACCCACCTCATCCTTTTGTTCGGAGCGTCTTTCCCTATATCTCGGCGCACCCAGATATTTCAGAAGCATCTGTGAGGTAATGCGGACCTTGGATTTTTTCCCTTCCTTCACAACCTTCCTTGCCACCTTGCGGCAAACCGCGGCAATCTCACGTTCCAGATTCCTGACACCCGCCTCTCTGGTATAGCGATGAATAATGGTCTTCAGGGCGTTCTCCGTAAACTCGATATTCGCCGCCTTCAAACCATGGGCCTTTAGCTGTTTGGGAACCAAAAATATCTGGGCGATCTTCAATTTCTCATAATCGGTGTATCCGGGCAGGTGAATGATCTCCATACGATCCTGCAAAGGTTGAGGGATACGGTGGATCACATTGGCAGTGGTAATAAACATAACCTCCGAGAGGTCATAATCCACTTCCAGGAAATGGTCGCTAAAACTGTTATTCTGCTCGGGGTCCAGCACCTCCAGGAGGGCTGCGGAAGGGTCCCCGCGAAAATCGGTGCTCATCTTGTCCACTTCATCCAGGATAAGCACCGGGTTCTTGGATTTGGCCTTTTTCATGGATTGGATGATCCGTCCGGGCAGCGCACCAATATATGTCCTGCGGTGGCCTCTTATTTCGGCCTCATCCCTGACACCGCCCAGAGAAAGACGAACGAAGTTTCTCCCAGTGGCCCGGGCAATGGAACGGGCCAGAGAGGTCTTACCGCCTCCGGGAGGACCCACGAAACAGAGTATGGGACCTTTCATCTTTTTTACCAGCCTGCGCACTGCCAGATATTCCAGTATCCTTTCCTTGGCCTTCTTTAATCCATAGTGTTCGTTATCCAGAACCTTCTCGGCCTCTTCCAGGTCCAGCTTATCCCTGGTCCTTTTGCTCCATGGCAATGAGACGAGCCAGTCGACATAATTTCTTACTACAGTGGCCTCGGCTGACATGGGAGGCATCAATTCCATTCTCTTCAATTCCTTTAATGCCTTTTCCTCTGCCTCAATGGTCATCTTGGCCTCTTTGATTTTATCCTCGAGTTCCTTTATCTCACCCCGACGGTTGTCCAGTGTGCCCAATTCCTTCTGGATAGCCTTCATCTGTTCATTGAGATAATACTCCTTCTGACTCTTCTCCATCTGTTTTTTGACCCGGCCTCTGATCCGCTTCTCGATCTGCATGATCTCGATCTCTGCGTTCAGGATTTCGGAGAGTTTGCCCAATCTCTCTTCAGGGTGAATGGCCTCCAGGATGTCCTGCTTGTCCGAGAGTTTTAGCGCCATATTCGAGGCAATGACATCCGCAAGGCGACCGGGTTCCTCGATACTCTTGACCTTATCCAGTATATCCTTGGGTGCCTTGAGATTGATCTTGCAGTAGGTTTCAAACCGGCTCAAAACCGTTCTCATCAAGGCCTCGAGTTCGGCTGTCTGCTCCACATCAATCCAGACCTCTCTGCAGCAGATCTCGAAATATTCCTCCAGGCCGATAAACTCGATAATCTTTGCCCTTGTTATGCCCTCCACCAGGACCTTTATGGTGCCGTCCGGGAGTTTCAACACCTGGAGGATCTCAGCAAGGATACCGATGTTGAAAATATCCTTTTCAGCAGGATCATCGATTTTGGCATCCCTTTGGGTAGCTAAAAAGATCTTGCTGTTGTTGGAGTTAATGGCCTTTTCAATGGCCTTGATCGATTTTGCCCGGCCCACAAAAAGCGGGAGGATCATGTTGGGAAATACCACCACATCTCTCAGTGGTAAAAGGGATAGGATAGAGATATTTTCGCCATCTTGCATTCTTGGTTTATCCTTAAAAAACATGTTTGATCCTTAACTGTTTAAATATGGAGTTTATCAGCCAACCTTCTCATATAATAAAATAGGGGTCTCCTTATTTTCGATGAATTCCTCTGTGATGACACACTCCTTAATGCTATCCTGTGATGGGAGATCATACATTAGATCCATCATGACATTTTCCAGAATAGCCCTGAGCCCTCTGGCCCCCGTGCCCTTTTTAATGGCCTGCTTTGCCACCGCAATCAGGGCATTGTCAGTGAATCTCAGATGGACCTTTTCGAACTCGAAGATCTTCTGATACTGTTTCACAAGGGCATTTTTGGGGTCCTGCAATATCTTGACCAATGCCTTTTCGTCCAGGGTATCCAATATGGTGACCACCGGAAGCCTTCCAACGAATTCGGGAATAAGACCATATTTGATCAAATCCGGATGTTCCACATGGGTAAATGGATTTTCCTTGACATTGGAGAGTTTATTCTTTCCCTCGGCCAAAAAACCAACCACCTTTTTCCCCATTCTCCTTTTGATGATATCATCCAAACCGATAAAGGCCCCGCCACAGATAAACAGGATATCCGTTGTGTCCACCTGGATATATTCCTGATGGGGGTGTTTTCTCCCCCCCTGTGGAGGCACACTGGCAATGGTACCCTCAATGATCTTAAGGAGCGCCTGTTGTACACCCTCTCCGGAAACATCGCGTGTGATGGAGGGGCTTTCTGATTTCCGGCTGATCTTGTCGATTTCATCGATATAGACAATCCCTTTTTCAGCCTGCTCTACTTTATAATCGGCAGCTTGAAGAAGTTTCAATATGATGTTCTCCACATCCTCACCCACATAACCCGCTTCCGTAAGAGTTGTGGCGTCCACAATGGTAAACGGAACGTCCAGTATCCTGGCCAGGGTTTGGGCAAGCAGGGTCTTTCCGGAACCTGTGGGTCCGACCAGAAGGATATTGCTCTTTTGAAGCTCCACATCCTGCACATCGATATTTGATTCGACCCTTTTATAGTGGTTATAAACAGCCACGGACAATGCCTTCTTCGCCCTCTCCTGTCCAACCACATATTCATCCAAGAGTTTCTTTAACTCGGAGGGCTTAGGGAGCTTACGGAATTCCTCCATGCCATCATCGTCTAAATCTTCAGCCATCAATTCATTACACATATCAATACATTCATCACAGATATATACCTTAGGCCCCGCAACCATACGCCGGACCTCCTTCTCCGGTTTTCCGCAGAAAGAGCATTTCAGCCTGTGCTGGCTATCCTTTTCCTTAGATTCT
>JBLIRM010000122.1:0-10201 GCA_049472295.1 bacterium
GTGGGAGATTCATTCAACCCGAAGGCTTTACCGGAAGTCCCTCAGAGGATTTTTATGACTACAATGCAGGGCTCTCATTAAGATGCCGGTGGCAGCGATCCCGTTATATGTATCTGAGTTACAGCTTCCTGAACAAGGACTTTGTCCCATATTTTAATCCTGACACCACCGATTATAGTGTCCATAATAGCAGCATCGGGATCGATATCTCGATCAGCCCCCAGAGCCATTTCAATGCGGAAGCAGGTTATATCGATCAGGATTATGACGGCAAGGATCGAAAAAGGGAGGGCACCTCATTCAGTGCCAGTGTCAGCACAAGGAAGGAGAAGGGCTCCCTTCGTATCGAAGGAAGCGGTGGTTTTGATCAGGACTATTTTTCCGAGGAAAATCTCGGATCATCGACATTCAACCAGATCCTCGGAAGCTTAAATTATCAAATGACTGAAAGGTTGGGGATCTTTGCCTCCGGAAGCTTCCGATGGGAGGCATTTTACGGGGATGATGATATCAGAGAAAGAAAAGACGGGGTTTGGAGGGCCAACGGGGGCCTTTCACTTTCCGTCTGGCGGTGGATGAATCTCTTGCTGGATATATCCCACTCGGAAAGAAATTCCAATGTTGATTCTTATGATTTTGAAGATAACCGGATTATGCTCCGGCTGACCGGTTCCTACCCAATTGTGCTCTAAACAATATTTGATAACCTTCTGTGCTTTGGATCACCACCATGACATACCCTTTTGTCAATTTATTTAAGGCGTTTATATAGTTTTATGGGCTAATGAAGGTCAGGGCATAATCGTAATCAAGATAATAACTTCCCCAATCTGCATTCCCGGACCCAGACCGATCGGATGTCATCCAAGGGATATCACTTATCCGGCACCAGATATTTCCACTCATAAACGCCATGGCTGCATATCCCGTTATCCCCAAATCAATGCCATACTGACTCCCGGTTAAATCCCGGGGGATAAAACCATATGAAAAATATTGGGGCATATAACCATATGAAGGATAATGAGGTATATAATGTAATGAGAACGAATATACTATCCATGGAGAGAGGTTCGCACAGATGCCGTACCAGTAAGGAAAATAATAATATTTGATTTGCCTTTCTTCTATTACATAAGGGACAGGAACGGAAACCGGGCCATGAAATATATCCTCACCCTCATTCCGGATCTCTTCGATTTTGTAATAACAGGTCTTTCCGGGAAGGAGATCATCATCGCAGTATGTATATTCAGCCCCCCAGGGCGTCCCTAGATTTGCATCTATAAGACCAAGACTGATCTTGATGTATTCCCCTGCTTCATTTTCACTGCGCCAGATGTTGAATCCTACAGTATCCAGTTCCGACTCCGTTTCCCAAATGATTACAATATGATCATGGCTGTATTCCGCCTGAAATTCTTTTAATTCAATTGGATCAGGGCTATATAGATGAGCGATTGTTCCAAAGAGCACTGAGGCGCCAAATGGATTTTCAGCGGCCTTGCTATCACTAAAAAACCACCATGAGGGTTCCGGATATCCTGCCCATGTGGTGTAAATTGCGGCCTCCCACTGTGATGAATCCGAAGGGTCTGAATCGTCATCCCGATACCCAATCCCAATCGTGCAATGAAGCCCTCCGGAATATTTCCAGGAAAGAAGCACCGGACGTCCGGCATCTATCTCAGCCACATATTCCGCCCAGGATAAATTGGGATCGTTCCATACACTTGAGTTGAAACTATTCTTATAACCCACAGTGAGACTTGAATCATCTTTTATATCAAAGCTGCCTTCAAAAAACCCCTGCAGCCCGGTTGGGATATATTTGGGCAGGGTATTATAACTTGGATACCCCCCGGTATTCATAAAATCCCAAAGGCTGTTCAGCCCAGAGGTTGTATCATAGATGCTTGCAATCATAGATTTGCTTAGATCGAAATTTTTTGTATCGATCCCTGTGATCAAATCGCTAAACTGGGCTAAATTATCGTAATATGCCACTAACATGCCGGCAGCGGTTGGCGCACATCCACGATACCAGTAATAGATTGGGACACCGGAAAGGATGATTTCATTACCCATGGCAGAGGTGATAAACCAGAAGAGTAATAAGATAAGATAAAAAAAAATCAGAAGGCTTTTTCTGTTCATAAGCTGTTCTCAGATATAAAAAAAGGGTCAACTAATTTTAAGATTATTTTTAGTCAACCCTATTTTGCTAAGGAATATAGAAGTAATTAATTCAATATCTTTTATCGGGCCCTATATAATTTTAAAACCTTCCTTTTTTCTCCTCATATCAACGCCCACCAGTCCAAATAAACAAGTGGCCAAAAGAAACCATGTGGAAGGTTCGGGCACAGAGTTACCAACACCTCCCCACAAGAGAAGGTCATTTCCACACTGCAGTGTCAAGTGGATGTCATAAGATTTGCCCTCAAAAGGATTTACAGGGCCAAGGCCAAAAACATCCAAGTCTATTATTGCCTCCATGGCATAATGTTCGTATAAAGGATAGGTTGTTTTAACGCCACCAATAACCGCCTTGGCGTTATATTGAGTAGTAATATCAGTATATTTGTCATAGCTGTAATCAACACCAGAATCCGTTGAAGAATCATATAATATTGTAGCCTGACTTTCATCAACCCTGTAAGGAGTGGAGGCTGGATAGGTATCCGCATCCGGAGCAATAATCCCATTAATATCCGTGTATATTTTACATTCGCTATCACTAATACGCACGGCATAATCCCAACCATCAGCTAATCCATCATGAAGATCAATAAAGATATCACCCATATAATACTGCCTGTTATTACGCCATGGATCCCATGAAAAATTTGGCTGCATCCCCGTAACCACAGCAAAATAAACATTATCGGCATCATAAGCATAATAACCTGCTTCTAATTCAAATGGCTGCCCACCTACCCCTGGGGTGACACTATCATAAGCGCTATAGGGTGTAACCGTATCCTGTGTCACATAATCCACAAAGCCACTGAAAACAGGGTCATAATAATTAGGATCAGCATTGCCGGCATCAACATCCCCAGGAGTAACACTAAATACATCATTCAAAATAATAGAAGCATTAGCGAAAGGTATGCCTATGCACATATAGGAAAGGACAAACAATATAACAGCGGTAATAAGAATAAATTTTAAGTATCTATTTTTCTTTTCCTTCATTACAGATCTCCTGATTCTTTTAAAACTTTATTTAAAATTTTCACTCTTTATCTTTTAGTTCTATTACTCCCATATTAATAAATCATAATAATGGATAACCGATATCTTATTTTAGAATCCTAACAAGCCATATATTAATATTTAAGCATAGAATATCTGTTGTCCTCTTAATATAAATTATATCTTTTGTAAAAATTATTACAATCGGGGAACACCCTGATATTTTTATCGGGGATATTCTGAAGCTAAGCAATTTTTGTTATTTTACATTTATTCTAATTTTATACTTATTATATTTTAAATACTTTATGAAGAATACTGCAATCGGGGGATTCCCTGAAACTGTTATAGTGGAATAAAGCAGATGAAAGAAAATCAATAATTAAATGTCGTCTTTTTCTATTGGCAGGATTTATACTAAGCGCCAAAAGTAAGCGTTCATTACGAGGGCATTAGCCGGAAGCAATCCAAAAACAGATTGCTTCGCTTCGCTCGCAATGACTTACCAGCATGTCAAGTTATTTATGGCGTTTACTATAAGTCAAATCAAACAAAAAATGAGATGTAAAAAGAGGAAAAAAGAAATAATACCTTCTTGATATAATCTAATCCTCAATTGTTTTCTAAATGAGCTATTCCATATATTGAGTAATCAATCTTTTGAATGAATTCATAAAAAGAGAGGATAAAGCATTAATTAAAGGTGAGAATATCTTGGCTAATAAAAATATTATAAGACAATAAAATAGACTTAGCATTATGGTCATGGCAGAATTCAAAGGATATTGCATCTTATATATCCATATTGGTTTTATGAGAAATAAAATGATGGCCCCATGCAATAGATACATTATATAGGACTGTTTACTCAATTCTCTTAGAATCTTCACCACTTTCTCCGGTGAAAATCCAACCATCCAATGACAGATATTCAGAGTGATAAGAAAAATGCCGATGGTAGTAAAAAGGTCGTTATATTCAGGCCCTAAACCCCACTTTCTATTGATTGCCCAGGAAAGGCCATAAAAACCGATCCCTAAAATAAACTCTTTCAAACCAATAAGCCTGCTGAACGAATCTGTAAAAAAACACAGTATATATCCAATAAACATGCCCAAGACAAATTCGCTCAGGAAAAATAAAGGCAATGAGCTTTGATGCTCCACAGGATACTTTAGGATGATACATAGAGTAATTGAAAGGTATGTAAAGATAATAGAAAGAATCAGTAGGGAAAACGCCCCATACCTTTCTAATATTTTTATCAAAAAAGGGAACAGGAGATATAAGCCTATGATTGCGGGGATAAACCACAGTGTCGGATTCATTTCCCAACTCAGATTAAAGAAATTACGCGTCAAGGTAATATAGGTAAGCAATACAAAAGAGGAATAGTTTCTCTTAAAGATGGCCGGGGCAATATAATGGATGACGTTTCCGGAAAAATAAATCAAAGTAATAATGATCCAGTAAGGTAATATGACCTTTCTAAATCGCCTCTTTGTCCAATCCTTCCATGAAGTTACATTACTTTTAAAATATGAGATAGTCAGCCCAAACCCACTCAGGATGAAAAACAAATGGACTGTCGTTCCAGCAAGGGTTTGGATCATTTCCGCTGCAAAGTAAAAAATCGACAAAGAACTTTTATGGGGCATAAAAAGGATCCAGTGATGGATGACGATGGCACTCGCTGCAATCCCTCTGATCATATCCATCCGGAGGGATGCAGATTCAAACTCCCTCTTAAACTCACTTTTAAACAAGGGCTTTCTATTAATCATTGAATCATTTTCTTGTTGTTTCAGATTATAATCAGGCATTTTAATGATAATTAAGCGTTTTAATTAAGGAGGGCAATCATATATATTACATGATTCTATAAATCCCAAATAAACATACCCACAAATCATACCTCATCTGCCAAAGGATTCAAATACTTTTCTAATCAAAACTTAACCTATAGTAAACACCTTCAATAAGTCTACATGAAGCTATTGCCGATTCAATCAGGAAATGTCATTTCGAGCGAAGCGAGAAATCTTAAGATTTCAGAGCCTGTTCCGAGTCAAACGAGGAATCTTCTTCGGCCCCTCGAAATGACAGAGTATCTTTGACATGACACTATGCCATTCTTGATATAATAATATGTCATCGAAACAATGGTATGCTATCGCGGCATAATGGTATGTCATTCATATGGTATCCCCAACAGGTCCTGGTTTTTTTTGACCAATTGCGGTATCCTTTTTAATGATATATTAATCCTCCCCTCCAGATCCTTAAAAAAATTTCTGATCTTTATTTTGAATTTGACTTTAGACAACTTTCGATTATATCGCCTGCTTCAAATACAGAGATGAAATTAACCATTTTTTCCAGACTGATTATCGGTTTCCTTGCCATATTTATATTGACAATGGCGATGACCATTTATACCATTTCACAACTTCGACAATTGGAAAAGGCCACCAGGTCTATCCTTATGATCGATAATCGCCTCATAGATTATGAGCAAAAACTTTCTGATGGCCTTCTGTCAATGATGCGATATGAAAAAAAATTTATTATCATCCCTGATAATGGCCTATATAACAATTTTCTCCTGGCAAAGGAAGATTTTAACAAAAATCTTACAGAAATAATGTCCATAGCAGATGCCCCTGTGGCCGGAAACCTGCTAAACCTATTATATGAGAATTATCAGAGATATCAGTCTCTGTTTGACGAAGAAGCAGGTTATGTAAAATCCGGGCAGCAATACCCTGTGAATCAATATAAACAGGAAAAGGAATCCGCTGTCAATGGAATGATGGAAGCCCTAAAAAAACTGGGCAGCTATGGTCAGCAAAATACTTATGAAAAGATAAAAAAATTGAGCATGATCGAAGCGAATACAATAAAAATTGCCATACTGATGAGTGCGGGTTTCTTCATTTTTGGAATCATGATCTCCATTTTTATCACTGTCAATATCACAAGGCCCCTTTCTATCATTAAGAAGAGAACCAGAGAGATCGCCAACGGAAATTTCAGGAACGATCTGACACTCTCATCTCCACCTGAAATCAGGGAATTGACAGATGCCTTTAATGCCATGTGCACCAAACTGGGGGAAATAGATCAGATGAAGTCCGATTTTTTCTCATTGATGTCCCATGAACTGCGTACCCCACTCACAACAATCAAAGAAAGTACAAACCTCTTTATAGAGGGATTAAATGAAGGGAAGCGATCGGGAAGAAAAAAAGGCTTTTAACCATCATTAACGAGGAATGTAATCGTTTGATCAATCTGGTCAACTCTTTATTGGACCTCTCCAAGATGGAGGCCGGAATGATCATCTATCATTTCACCCAGGCTGACCTCGCCTCTTTGATCAAAAAGGCTGTATACGAGTTGGAACCTTTGGCGAAAACCAAAAATATAGACATTGAGACAAAGGTCCACAACGATTTACCGCCCATAAAGATAGATGCTGAAAGGATACTCCAGGTGCTGAGAAACCTCATAGGAAATGCCTTGAAGTTCACGTCCAACGGTGGTAATGTGCAAGTAACGGCCCAGGCGAATGAACATGGGCAAACGGTGTCTATAACAGATACGGGGGTTGGCATATCAGAAGAAGAATTATCCAACATCTTTGATAAATATAAGCAAGCAAGGATTGGAACCCCCAATAAAATTATGGGAAGCGGATTGGGTTTATATATTGTTAAACAAATCATAACCGCTCACGGAGGTAAGGTGTGGGCAGAAAGCACAGCAGGAAAAGGCAGTTCTTTTACATTTATTTTGCCTTCCTGATCTCTCTCCTCTTTTTGGGTTGCGCAACGATAAAAAGTATAGAAAACAGACATACCAATTACCAACATATCCAAAACTGCCAGAGACTTCTTGCAAAAGGCAATTTCAAAGAGGCAATTGAGGAGAGTCAGAAGGTCCTGGATTTATTCGACGATGCCCCCCTCAAGGATGAGGCACTCTTCTATATGGGGCTCATTTATGCCCATCATCGTAACCCCGACAAGGACTACAAAAAATCTCGCAGGTATTTTGAAAGACTCATTCAACGCTATCCTCAAAGCCCTTTGGTGGAGCAGGCAAAAATATGGACAAATGTACTCGAAGCAATCAGCGACTCGAAAGTAAGGATTGATGAGCTTTCCATGTCTAATGAATATCTCGATCAGGGCCGGGACTTCCTTGCCCTTGGCAATTTTAAGGGAGCCCTTCAGGAGAACCAGAGGGTTTTGTCTTTGTCTGAAAAAGCCCCTCATAAGGACAAGGCCCTTTTCAATATGGGCCTCATTTATGCTCATTACGATAATCCTGAAAAGGATTACAAAAAATCTCACATGTATTTTGAAAAACTCATTCAACAACACCCTAAGAGCCCTTTGGTTGAACAGGCAAAAATATGGCTGGACATATTCAATGTCATTGAAAGGGAAAAGCAGGTGGATATAGAAATCGAAAAAAGAAAAAAGGAGTTGAAAAGATAACCGTGGGAAAGGTTTTGGGAAAGATATTGGTGGTCGATGACGACAGGAACCTTTTGGAAGTGCTGAAAATGAGACTCGAATCAGTCAACTATCAGGTGGTCAGTGCGTTGAACGAAAGGGATGCCATAGAAGCTGTCAAAGAACAAACCTTTGATGTATCCATTATTGATCTGCAGCTTGCCAATCAGGACGGCATATCCCTGATGGAGGATGTCCATCAAATAAGCCCCGAAATCCCCGTCATCATCCT
Source organism: bacterium (assembly GCA_049472295.1). Taxonomy (GTDB): domain Bacteria; phylum SZUA-182; class SZUA-182; order DTGQ01; family JAFGSM01; genus JBLIRM01. The sequence continues at coordinate 7,957 of JBLIRM010000122.1, forward strand.
AACTGCATACGGCAGTATTGAAAGTGCTGTAGCCGCTATGAAGAGAGGGGCCTATAACTATCTAACCAAGCCGTTCGATCACAGGGAACTACTGCTCCAGATTGAAAAGGCATTTGAAAATCGGAAGCTTATTTTTGAAATCGAACGACTGAAAGGCCTTTTGGAAAAGGAGTATAATTTTGCCAATATTGTGGCCGCAAGCGAAAAGATGCAGAGGGTATTGGCTCAAGTATCTCTTGTTGCCAAAACCGAGTCTACAATCTTCATCTACGGAGAAAGCGGCACAGGCAAAGAACTGATAGCCAGGGCCATTCATCTTGGGAGCGAAAGGAAAGACAAACCCTTTGTTGCCATAAACTGTGCCGCGCTTCCCGAGACCTTACTCGAGAGCGAGCTCTTCGGCTATGAAAAGGGCGCCTTTACCGGTGCGGTTAAGAGTAAAAAAGGGCTCTTTACTCAGGCTCACCAAGGAACGATCTTCCTGGATGAGATTTCGGATATGCCCTTTTCACTCCAGAGCAAGAGTTTACGTGTGCTCCAGGAGATGCAATTCTATCCTGTGGGGAGTAAAGAACCGATTGAAGTGGATGTCAGGGTGATTGTGGCCACCAACAAAGACCTGAAAATGGAGATCAAGGAGGGCCGATTCCGTGAGGATCTCTTTTACAGGATTCATGTGATCCCGATCCATCTCCCCCCTTTAAGGGAGAGAAAGGAAGAAATCCCATCATTGGTGGAACATTTCCTGAAAAAATTCAATAAAAAGATGCGAAAGAAGGTGAAGGGGCTATCCCCACTTGCCATGCGAAGGATCATGGTTCATGATTGGCCCGGGAATGTGAGAGAATTAGAGAATACTATTGAGTTTGCAGTGGCCATGACGCAACAGGATGTCATTACTGAAGATCTTATTCTGCAGACCAATGGGCATCCCGGTGAACGGATAAAACCGATCAGGGAGGCAAAAGCTGCCTTTGAAAAGAGCTATCTCATCTACCTTCTTGCGCTTACAAAGGGTAATGTGAGCAAGGCATCCGAACTGGCCGGAAAATACCGGGCAGATTTTTATGACCTCATGAAAAAGTACAAGCTGAAGCCGGAAAACTATAAAAAAGCTAATAAAGAATAAAAAAAATGTTTTTTGCATATTTTGTGCATTTATATCTTTATCTTTTTTTCTATCCAGGTTATCTGGTTGGGTTCTTTTGATAGAACGATTACGGAAATGTATCTTTAACGGATTAAAGCAAAAAAGGCAGAGCCATTAATGGCTCTGCCTTTTATATTTAGTCTATGTTTGGTCTGAGTTTTAAACTTTTTTCTTGATTCCTATAAACGCTATAAAACTGAAACCTAAAAGAAGCATGGTGGCAGGTTCAGGGATAGAGGACTGATCTTTATCCGGTATTGGCCCATAATCTTCCACTTCGCCAAATGTTTTCATACCAAAGTACTCATTAGAACCATCATCATAACTCAGTCGCCATCGACTATGTATGACACCAGTTGGTCCCTGTCCGATTAAGAAAATCATAGAAAATATCTGTGAGTTCTGTCCCCACGTGGACGGATCGGTTGAGAAACTGACCGCATGTTCTGACCAAGCTTCACCTGCATAGGGGCCGGAATAGACTATTCCGCTTTCATCATAGTCTCCGTCATGAGTCCAGTCGAACCAACCATCGATATATAGCAAGTCATCCAGACCATATCTTCCGCTATCCCATTGACTCACCATCGCTAATATGTCAACCTGTCCATAGAGACCGCCCCAATAGCGGTTTGAATCAATGATATCTCCGGTTACAGGATCAACGGTTCCCACAAATGTAATGCCATCTTCATCATCAATAAAATTCGCATCATCTCCATCAGAATTTAGAGTAGGTTGACCATCATTTTCATAATCAGGGGGATTGATACCCAACCATTCGTGACTCCCATCCAAATGATACGGGCCATTGGAGGCGTCTAATGTCGAATAGGTGTCAGGATTATCTCCCCAGTCAGCCATTGGGCCTGCAAGCACTTGAGACGTAAGGAATAAGAGTATTGATATGCATAATAGAGTGAAAATACCTATTGATTTTAATATGTTTTCCTTCATTTTTCACTCCTTATTCGTTTTCAAAACAGGAGGAGTTTCTTCTTTGCTTCCTATATATTAGTCGTATCAGGAGGTTTTTGGTTGGAAGAGTCCATAAAAAAATTCCCTCCCGTTTTCACACGGGGGACATGAACGGCT
>JBLIRM010000123.1:0-10175 GCA_049472295.1 bacterium
GAAAGCATTTCACTAATCAATGCCGAGAATGATGCGTTCGGTGTCACGCATCCTGAAGTCGGAGGTATCTTGGCAGATCGCTGGTCTTTTCCGAAAAGCCTTGCAGATGTAATTCGGCATCATCATATTCCTGAAAAGGCATTGGATTGTCCTGAACTTACCCAAATTGTGTACTTTGCCGACTTACTTATGTCACGATTTATCGTAGGGCAGGAATTGGAGCGAATGGGTACGGCATTCCTAAAAACGCGATTGGAAAAGATTGGTATGACCTTAGATCAATTTCCCACGATGGTGGAGAGGGTTCCTCGCCAGCTGTTTGAATTTGTATAAATATTCCGTAATTTCAGGTTAGAATTTTAATATCAAAGCTAACATGATCCTAAATAGCCCATGGGGATCTATTTTCAACCGGCGAAGGAGGTCAACCGCGCGATATCGGCATATTGCCTAACGAAGTCCAGCTATTGAGCAGGGTCTGAGTGGCAACGTATGCCCCTATCTTGCCTCTACCATATTCGCCTCTGAAAAGAGATCCCCATGACCCAGGCTACCAGAGGGCAGTACAAAATTCTAACCGGAAATTACTGAGAAATATGATTATTATCAGGATATTTACCTTTTCTATTAAATATTTCAGATAATCCCGATTAATCTAAATAGGCTGATTGCATTATCACCTCCAAATAGATGTGCAATAAAGAAGATGGGATAACCTAACACTCGCCCGAAGATCCCTATCCGTAAAAAACGATCCAGCAATAATATGCCTATAAAGATAAAGGGGGCATATCTCCTTATTTGCTCATATTGTTCAGCGACGGAGACTGGAAGCAGGTTTTCCAGTACATGTGATCCATCCAGAGGGGGTATGGGAAGAAGGTTAAAAAGACCGAGACCGGTATTCATTAATATCATGTATGCCAACAACTTCAGATAAGCCTCCCAAGGGAGAAGAAAATTCCTAATGAATAATCCCGTTACAAAGGCTGCTGCGATATTGGCAATCGGCCCACTTAAAGACATGAGGATGATATCCCGTCTTCGATTCTGGAAGTACCGTACATCTACCGGCACCGGTTTGGCCCAGCCAAAATGGAAAAGGAAAAGGCAAATCGCCCCGATAGGATCAATATGGCTGATGGGATTCATGGTAAGCCTGCCGGCGTTTTTTGCTGTGGGATCCCCCAGGGACAAGGCCGCCTTCCCATGGGCATATTCGTGGATGGTGATGGCAAAGAGTAGGACAGGTATCCGGATAATCCATTCTACAATATTTGCTGACATATATGGTTCCTTTCATATGAATTTGTAATCATATCATAAAAATATACTTTACAAAAAGATTCCATTCAGTCAAAAAATAATCATCTTGCAATCCTGTGAATTCAAGCATATTTTAAAGAAAAAAGATGAGGGGGTAGACGCCATGGAAACAAGAAGATCCGATTTCGCAGGCAGTTGGTACCCCGGAACTGAGAAAGAATGCCGGCGGGCTATAGAAGGGTTTATCCAAGAGAACATTCCATGTCCTCAAAACGGAAGGAAGAGGGTGGGAGGTATCGTACCTCATGCAGGATGGTATTATTCAGGAAAACTAGCCTGCAATGTAATTCAGTGTCTTGTTCAGGAAGATAATAAGCCGGATACATTTATCATCTTTGGTAGACACCTACGTCCGGGTAGTGGTAATTTTATAATGGAAAAAGGCATGTGGGTTACACCGCTCGGTGAAATTGAAATCGATCAAGACCTATCACAAAGGCTCATCTCGGAATTTTCTTTTCAGATTGAAACCGCGTCCCGTTATGAACCGGACAATACGATCGAACTACAATTGCCATTTATCCAGTTTTTTTTCCCGGGAGTAAAGATCGTACCTGTTGGTGTTCCTCCTACCATGACTTCCTTAAAAATAGGAACGCGTACAGCGGAAATATCTCAAGAATCGAACAAAAAAATCATGATCCTCGGCTCGACTGATTTGACGCATTATGGGTATAATTATGGTTTTACGCCTAAAGGTATCGGGGAAAAGGCCGTTAGATGGGTCAAAGAGGAGAATGATAAAAAAATTGTAAATCTTATGCTGGACATGCACGCAGAAGAGATTATTCATGAATCATTAAAAAACTATAATTCATGTTGTTCAGGTGCGGTTGCCACTGCTATCACCGCCATGAAACAACTGGGGAGCAAGAAGGGTGATTTAATAGAATATACAACGAGTTATGCTGTTAGGCCGGACACCAGCTTTGTAGGTTATGTGGGCATGGTTTTTTAAATTTTTTAAGCAAAAAAGAAGATCATTCAATATGGATAGAAAAAGAATCAAAACGGAACTTTTAATTCATGATATCAAGAATCCCCTCGCCGTTATTGAAACGGGTATTTTATCCCTCATTCAGGGAGAAGATAAATACGGGAAGCTCTCTGAGAGACAACAGCGTATCCTGCAGAGGGCCCTTCGGAATACAAAGATCGCTAAAACACTTGTGAATGACATGCTTGAAGTAGGTCGAGCCAACGAGGGAATTATTAAGAAAAAAAGTTTTTTTGTATCAGACCTTGTTCGGTATACCTTTTTAGAGATTTTTGACGTAACGGATCCGGGCACAGCTGAAATGATTAAAGGGTTTTCGGGTTTTTTACAATTCAAAGATATATTGGCCGAACAGGGTATCTCTCTTGAGGTATCGGAAGAATTATGGTCACAAGAGCTCAGTCTGGATGAACGCAAGGTCAAACAGGTCTTCAGAAACCTACTAACCAATGCCATGAAATACCGTAAACAATATATCATGGTAAAACTGGATATTAATGACGGATTTTTGGACCTCTCAGTGAGCGATGATGGGGAAGGTATCGATAAGATATTTCAAAAAAAGGTTTTTGATTGTTATTTTCAATTGGATCAGGAAAAGAACCAATGCATCAGAGGGCATGGCCTGGGTCTTGCGGGTGCCCTTATTTTGGTAGAGGATATGGGCGGTTCGATGGGACTCGAAAGTGACGTTGGAAAAGGAGCAAATTTTTTCGTTAAATTACCTTTAAAAGAATGATGAGGAGGTCTTAATGGATTTTGTAGAGAAATCAAAGGTGAGACTTGAACATTGGATCCATCACAATGAACACCATAATGAAGAATATGAGATGTTCGCGGATCAATTGGATGAGGCTGGGAAGAAGGAAAGCGCCAAATATATCAGAGAGATGATGGAAATCACCTCAAAAAGCACGAATTGTCTTCGCAATGCTCTCAAGTCTTTGGAATAGCCATAGAATGAGGAGAAAGATCATGTGTGATGCCCATGCATATATTATGAAGAATAATCAAGAGGAGTTGATACTCGAAAATGTTGATCAAATGGAAATAGAGGGGGATGAAATTAGAATGATCAACATTTTTGGAGAAGAAAAGATTGTAAAAGCAAGGATTAAAAGTTATCAGAACCGGGAGAATAAGTTTTTATTGGAGTCCATATAAAGGCACAGGACGCAGGGTACAGAGTACAACGGGAGCGTTCATGACGATCGAGTTTATTAATAAAGCCGCAAAGTTCCTGTTTGAATCGGATTCAACCATAGCTCTCACAGGTGCCGGTATATCCGTCGAATCTGGAATCCCTGATTTTAGAAGCGCCGAAGGACTGTGGTCAAAATATGACCCCTCGGAATATGCCACCATTCATGCCTTTCGATCGGATCCGGAAAAGGTGTGGCAAATGCTCAAAGACATGGATGATTTGGTGGCAAACGCCAAACCGAACAAGGCTCATCTGGGGATCGGTGAATTGGAACAGATGGGATTTCTTCACCATATTATTACCCAAAATGTGGATAATCTTCATCAGGCCGGTGGGGCTAAAAATGTGATCGAATATCATGGGAACTCCAGTACATTGTCATGTTTAGGATGCGGTAGCCGATATACGGCATTGGAAAAGAAAGGGGAGTATCCCGCTAAATGCAGATGTGGGAAGATTCTAAAACCAGATGTAGTCTTTTTTGGGGAGGCTATTCCCCAAGAGGCCCTTGCAAGTTCATTTCAGCTTGCGAGCTCGGCACAGGCCTTAATGGTCGTTGGGACGTCCGCAGTGGTTTCACCGGCAAATCAGATCCCCATTTTGGCCAAACAGAACGGGGCTAAAATCATTGAGATCAATATTGAACAGACCCATTTGACCGGAAGCATAACGGATGTTTTTATTCAGGGAGAAGCGGGAGCCATTATCTCGGAGTTGGTGGACACTTTAAAGGAGATGAAAAAGTAGCTACCTAGGTTTTAAGAAATCCTCAATCGGGATAATCTTATCTTGCCTTTTACCACTCATATCCCATGTTCCGCGAATTTTTTCCCTTCTTATTTCATTGATCATATTTTCAAGTTCCGGATTCTTATCAATAATATCTTGAATTTGTTTGTTGAGATCTTTCCAGGCAATGTCCAATTCTTTTGTGTTCAGGGGAAAGCCTCCCCAGGACGCTAAAAAGGATCCTAAATGGGATAAGAGGCCAAAGTGCATCGTGCCCTGAAGGTAGTGTGGACAATGGCACCAAATGCATATGGATTGAAAACCTTTTTTAATGGCCTCGGTATGCAATGTGGAGTGGATAGCCGTGGGACCTTTATAATTAATGGAAATGATTTTTTGATTGTTTAATTTCTTCAGGAGGTCCACACTTGAAGCAATGGCCGAGAATACGGTATCCGTGTGGAGAACATTGTCATACATACTCCCAAGGCTGATGATGGTCTGAACCCCCATCCGACGACAAAGCGACAAAATAGCGTCGGAAAATTGAAACCATCTAAAGTTCGGTTCGGTTGTGCTTAAGATAATGAGATCGCGTCCGGAAGATTCTTGCCTGGAAAAGTAAAAATACCCACCAGGAGGCTCAAGCCCTTTCAAAATTCCATCTTCAATATCCACAATAGGGCGATTGTCATCTAACTTATAAAAGGTATCAGCATTTATCTTGGCAAAAGGCTCGGCCCCCAGTTTCTGTATGAGGAATTCAACCGTTCCGCGAGATATATTAAGCGCATTACCCCATCCATCCAAACCAATAATCAAAAAGGCATCATTTGATGACGGGATTTCTTTAAGAGTGATAATATCTTGGATCTGGGTCATTTAAATCAATCAATAAGAAGTCCATCGATTTTTATATTGACAAAAAATTAAAAAAGTCTAGAGTATCATCCCTTAAAAGTCCGATTTTTACCAGCTTTTTTTTATCAACGGGGGACTCCTGATTGTCTATTGAGATTGAAGAACATGCATTGAAAAAGGCATGTTTGGAGATGATTGAAACGATCATCATGTGTCTTCCTAATGCATTTAAGGGTACGATTTATCGTGTTGGAAAACCTCCGGATCTGGTTGTAGAGCGAATAACATCAGGCCTTGTGTCAGAGGATCGCAAAAAAATCACATGGGAATTGCCTGCGCAGTCTGAATATAACCCACCCGGTCGACCATGGAAGGCCTATCGAGATGAACCGGGTAGGCCTATGGAGGCAATGGCCTGGTGCGTTGAGAAACAAAAGAGCTGGACGGCTGAAGATCCCACCAATGATATTCGAAGTGTACGATTACAAATGGATGTGGGTGTAGAGGATTTTCAACACATGGAGCCAGTACTGGCTAGAAAATCCGACCTGAATCTCAATATTTATTCCTCCTTTGAGTACCCCACCACTTATGACGGCCGACGCATATGGACGGACAGCGATTATGTGGTAGTGGCTGTCATTAAGATCCATTTTCGCCCCTATACCATAAAGATCGGAAGCCAAGAGACTCGAGTAATAAAGAAACTTTCTCGATCGTTGGGTACCGAACTCTTGTCTTACCATTTACACCAGAATTCCATGAAGGCAATGCAACAATTGGCGCAGGATAGACTGAATGCCTGTGATATTCTTGCGGATTCATTGAGAAATGCCATCACGAAATCAGGCCTCATTTTTTCCCTAATGAAACAAGAGATCGGGTACTTGCGGGATCAATGGGAAAATGCTTTACTGCTGGAATGCGAAGAAGAATGCATAAAGGGGACATGTATTGAAGGATTAAATAAATTGTTGATGGATCTTGCTGAAGTGGATGAGGGCATTAAAAAAAATCTAATAAATATCCAAACAAAATTTCTTGAACTGTCCTTAACTCCCGAACAAGGGGAACGATGGATTAATATGCAGATAAAGGGGAGATGGGATGATATTTTTCGTCAATACCCACAGTATGAATCGCAGCGTATGCGAATATGGCAAGAGGTCGATCGACTAAAACAATCTCTCCAATTTGGTCAAGATCTTAATATCATATCGAAATATAATAAAATGCCTGATGAATTAACCCGAGAATGGGTGGATATTATTTATTCGAACCTGGAAAGTTTTAATCCCTATTTTCTGGATCGGTTGATCAGTATTCTGGATAATCCCATCCTAGATATTCCATCTCGTGACCGATCGCGAAAGTCCCTTATTCAATTAAAGGCCCTCGCCGAGACAATGAACCAGTTGGAGAGAAATACCAATTTCCTTTTGCATCAGGTTTTGAATGGTAACCACGGAAAGGACGCGATCAATCATCTGCAACACCCCATTCCTCACACACCTATGGATGAAAGACCTGTCCAAAGACGATCACGGATTTAGTTATTTTTTTAATGAAAAACTTTTCTAGATAGTGTAAAAAGGCTATTTTATTGCGCCTGTAGCTCAGTTGGATAGAGCAGCGGACTTCTAATCCGCAGGTCGGGGGTTCGAATCTTCCCAGGCGCGCCAGTAAAATCAACGACCTAGCTGATATGGCCTAAGTCCTCTTTCCTTTCTGTGTGTGAATCTGTGTGTGGATTTTTTCCGATCTCACGATCAAAGATCCTCATGGCATCGCGTGCTGCCTCACCAATGGAATGCAGATAGATCTCGGTCGTGCTCCTGTTTTCATGGCCGAGGATGCGCTGGATCGCCCTGATTGGGGTAAGAGCGCGATCGAGCAGGGAGGCCCCAAAATGACGAAGGGCGTGGCAACGGAAATACCGGACATCAGCTTTTGGAAATAGGGTCTTCATGATCCTCTTTCTCGACATCTGTGCTTCCTCTTATAAGTTAGAATGAGGCGCCAGATTATCATATTTATTCTGCATTGTTTTTGATATTATTTGGCCGGATTACCGTAGAATGGTCATCCATTTTTGTGTGGAAGATACAACAACCAGCGAGTGGACTTATTTTGTCTTACAAATGGTGTTTGAAGGAAGGGTTTGAAATAGTGTCACTATAAAAATGACAACATACTGATATTGTTGAAAATTTTTATAAACTCAACCAATCGAAAATCCCCCCTAATCAATAACCGCACAAAAAATCAGAAAGAGATTTCCTCTTGACAGGATTCATTTATTTTCTTATAAAAAACCCGAACGGTCGGTTGGTTTGTAGACTTAATTTATCCTATTAATAAATCACATTTAATTGTACTTTACTATGCATTTTTAGGGCTCATTCTGCAACATGACAAGTATTCAGCCCCGAGAACGGTAAAATAGATGCGTAATGCCCGCAGGGTATCTACTATTTAAAGAGAAAAGACGAATTGCTTGTCTATACTCTTGAAGGTACAAAGAATATCATACTTAAAGATAATGAGACGGTATCGAATTCCAAGGGTCTGGAGCCTGAAGAGAAACTCAAAATAATTTTTAAAAATCATCTTCGATCAGTATCCGTAAGGAACCCTGGAAATTGGGCGCATCCTTTATAGATGGTGACGGCGCTTTCAACTCTATGAGTGCCTGGGTGATTCATGAAGGCGGAACATAGGAGGCGGCAAGAATAACTCACGAAGGGGGTGCAGGACTGGCATCTTGATGGTGTGGTGCTCATGATCGACCGAGGTTGTAAGACCCTCTCAGCAGGTCAGGAGGAGCAGATCATCGAACCCAGGAATGCAGGGAATCGGCAATGGTCTATGAAGGCAGCCATGCGGATTAAAGGGATTTCGATGAGACAGTGAATTTGAACCGGCTGGATATTTTCTTTGAAGGTATGGGACTCAATGAATCAAAGGAATTTTTGGAGGAATAAAATGAACGATATTCAAGAAAAAAAAGGCTCGGAGCCCGGTATCCTGACCGGCATAAGAGCGCTTGAATGGGCCACATTCGGCAATGGACCTATATTGGGGGTTATCCTCGGCGATCTGGGGGCTGACGTAATAAAGTTGGAAGATAAGGTAACGGGTGATCCTTCCCGGGGCATTGCAGCTCTCTTTGGTGTAAAGACGATGAGCCCCCAGGGGATCAATTACGTGTTTGAATTTAGCAACAGGAATAAAAAAAGTATCTGTGTTGATCTGAACAAGGATAAGGGTAAGGAGATCGTTTATCGGCTGATAGAAAAATCGGATATATTCTACACCAATTACAGGAAGAGCGTGACTAGGCGTCAAGGCATGGATTATGCCGCTCTTTCAAAACGCAATTCCCGCCTGATCTACGGAATGGCAACAGGGTTGGGTCCGGAGGGCCCTGACAGTGAAAAGCGCGCTTTTGATCCGGTCGGTCTCGCACGCTCAGGTCTGATGACTGTTACAGGGGATAAAGGTTGCCCCCCCGGTCAGATTGCAGGCGCGGTTGTGGATACGATGGGCGCAACCATGACGGCATTCGGGATTATTAGCGCGCTTTTCATGAGGGAACGAACAGGTGAAGGGCAGGAGGTCAATGCATCACTTTTGGGTTCAGCCATGTGGGCCCAATTTACGAACATATCCCTTACAGCCCTTTGCAATCGCACAATGGGCAGGTATACAAGGATGGAAGTTAAAAATCCCCTGGCAAATGTTTATCGATGCAAGGACGATAAGTGGATGATCCTGGCAGAGCCGCAATCAGACAGATACTGGCCTCAATTTTGTAAAACAATGAATATTTGTCACCTAGAAAAGAATCCAAAATTTGCAGATGCGCGGAAAAGGCGAGATAGCGCAAAGGAATTAATCACACTTCTGGATGAACTTTTCAGTGAGAAGACCAGCGATGAATGGGCTGAACTTTTTCGAAAGCAAGGCAAGCACTTCGTCGCCTGGGAATGCGTTCAGAGTATTCCTGATCTCTTTGAAGATCCTCAGGTTAAAGCGAACCGTTATATTGTTGATTATGATCACCCGGTGCTGGGTGGAATCAAGGTCCAGCCTTTTCCGGTCGGTTTCAGCAAGGCAACCGTCGGCCCGAAAGGCCCGGCCCCTCAGTTCGGGCAGCATACCGAAGAGGTCCTGCTTGATATCGGATATACCTGGGATGATATCGAAAAACTGAGGGATGAGGAAGTCATATAAACACTTTTGTGGGCAAGGAATAAAAAATGGTGCTTGATGGAGTAAAAGTGATCGATACGACCCGCTGGGTATTTTGGCCTTTTGGCACGACTTGTCTGTCCGACATGGGAGCGGATGCGATCAAAGGGCGAAGATCCCGATTCAGGAGACGGCTCAGCGCTGTGAAACCTGAGATTGATCATTCTTACTCTGAGCTGGGCCAACATACGGAGGAGATTCTTCTTGAAACGAGTAATAGCTGGGATGACATTGAAAAACTAAAAGACGCAAAAATTATTCCCTAAGTCGGAGAGCTACAGCAAATGATTCAAGAAATCGTATCGGATTTGTATAGACTGGAGATCCCACTTCCCATGAGCGAACTCCAGTCCATTAACGCATATGTTATTCGAGGAATAGAGCGACATCTTATCATCGATACCGGTGTGAATACCGAAGAATGCATGAGTGCCATGGAAAATGCCCTCGAAGAGCTGGACATTAATCGTGATGATTTGGATTTCTTCATTACGCATCACCATGGTGACCATTTCGGACTTGTCCATCGTTTGATGAGTGAGGAGAGCACTGTTTATATTCATGAAGAGGCCGGCAGGGCCGTGGAAAGGATTGCAACCGGCGATATCATGCAGGAAGTAAAGGCTTTTATTCGTCTGAGCGGCATTCCGGATGAGGAGACTGGACGTATGGCGCCACCTGACACGGCTCGCCTGTTCAAGCCCGACCGTCCGTTTGCCTTTAAGTTTGTAAAGGACGGTGAATTTGTTCAGGTTGGGGAATACCGGTTCCAATGTGTGGTTACGCCGGGCCACGCGGTGGGTC
>JBLIRM010000124.1:0-9890 GCA_049472295.1 bacterium
AGGGAACGCTTATTGCCTTTGGCAGCGGACCATTAAAATATATGTTTTGAACCCTTAAAAACGCTTTGAAGCACACAATTCTATAGGATTTCTTCATATATTCTCTGTATGATAAAACAGAGGGAAAGGTTGGATGCATTCCGTGAAAAATCTACTTGTAACCGGAGGATGCGGTTTTATCGGATCCAATTTTATCCGGTATCTTTTAAAAGAATCTGAGTTTTCCGGTCGCATCATCAATATAGACAAGCTGACTTATGCGGGAAATCCGGAGAACCTCTCGGATATCCAGGAAACCCTGTCCGAAAGATATATATTCATTCAGGGGGACATATGTGATCAGGATCTCTTAAACCATTTATTTGATGAGTATCAAATCGATGCCATCTGTCATTTTGCAGCGGAGTCCCATGTGGATCGCTCTATTGTTGGGCCGGATGCATTCATCCGAACCAATATCATAGGCACCTTTAGGCTGCTGGAAACAGCAAAGGCCAATCTGGACCGAATACATCTTTTTCATCATATAAGTACGGATGAGGTTTTTGGCTCTCTTCCTGAAGAGGGCTTTTTTACCGAGGAAACCCCTTATAAGCCCAACAGCCCATACTCCGCTTCCAAGGCATCTTCCGACCACCTGGTCAGGGCCTATCATAAAACATACGGTCTTCCCATTACTGTCTCCAATTGTTCCAATAACTATGGGCCATATCAATTTCCTGAAAAACTGATCCCTCTGATGGTTCTGAACGCACTGGAAGGCAAATCCCTACCTGTTTATGGGGATGGTAAAAATGTGAGGGACTGGCTTTATGTCAGGGATCATTGTACCGCCATCTGGACTATCATGGAACGGGGACGCAGAGGTGAGACCTATAATATTGGCGGAAAAACGGAAATGGAAAATATTGAAATCGTAAAAATGATCTGTGATATTCTGGACAACACCTCGCAAAGGCTCGAAGGCCGGTCAAGGCAGGAATTGATTACCTTTGTAAAAGACCGCCCCGGGCATGATCGCAGATATGCCATCGATTTCAGCAAATTAACCAAGGAATTGTGTTGGAGCCCTTCTGAATCCCTGGAGACAGGTCTCTCTAAAACCATCAGATGGTATATAGAGAATGAAGAATGGATCCGGCACATCAAAACTGGGGAATATCTCTCCTGGATTCGTCAACACTACGGATCAGGTTGACTTTAAAGAGAAGTTTGATCTTTTCCTTGCTTTTCCGACCCATTCTATGCGAGACCATGGATTTCAGAGCCTCGACTTTTTTATGGATCATGTTTTTCCTTGCAGGATAATTCATCATTTTTCACTGATCTATCGATGAATATGGGATAAGTAAGCCCATAAACATGATATGATTAATGTAAACCCTCTGAATACTCTGTTGCTTATCCTTCCCCACCAATGATCGGACCCGATCCTCGTATAGGGCCAACATCTGCACATTTGATCTCTCCTGAAAACATAATGATCATGAATCCAAATCAAGCATCTATACTTAATTTATCGGTCAATCCCCTCCAAATTATCTGTATTTAACCAGTTCATCCCCTCATCGTGAGCAGGCATATTTAGGCAATGATATAGGGAACGTTTTTGTAAATTCTCTCACCGGAATACACAAACCTGTAGCAGTGGATATTCCCCTCCCACCCCCATGCGCGAACATATTTACAAAGCTATATAGGGAGGCTTTTTCTGAATTTTCTTGGCGAAGCGGAGTGTATAAAATTGTAAAGGCTGAGCGAACCGAATCCTCTTCCCTTCCTGCATTCATATATTCGTAAAAATATCATTGAGAATCGCATCAGGAATTTTTTGCCAAAGGCTCTTAGCAAAGCGGAGCGCTAAAATTTGCCATTGTCTAAGGGCGAAGCCCGAGTTTGACAAATTGAACTTTTGCCGACTTTTCTGTAATTTGAAAGAGCAACGTAGTAGCTCCGCTTCGCTCCGCCTGACGAAGTTTTGTTGGAGCGTTAGAGCCTTCAAAAAATTACTCCAAGCACCGAAATGATTTTTTACGAGTACCCTAGCCTTAGAAAATTAAAAAAGCCTGCCCGTCAAGCGGAGTAAACATGTCCGCTCACATCATTAATAATAACTGAGTAAATGTATCTGCTCACATCCTTACAGCCCGTATAGCAGAGTGAATAGTCCGCTCACAACCTTTCATCAAGACTTGATTCAATGGATTCCCATAGTCTATGATTGACCCATGCACCGAATCACTTTTCAGAACTCAGGCCAACTCCAGGACTGGGTTATCGATCATCTGAAATCCGGGGATCTGGTTCTCACCTCGGGTGGCAGATTGTCACGCCAGTTCATTCACAGGTTCAGGGAACAAAGGCTCTCTGAACATGCACGTAGCTGGCGCCCCATGAATGTGATGAGCCTGAATGACTGGCTGGAATATATATGGCAGGAAATGTGGCCGGAATATATCATTGCATCCAAATGGCGCCGCCTGCATATCTGGATGGATGTCATGAAAAAGGTCCCACCCCCCAGCCCCTTTCTCGAGGATCTTTCAGTGGCGGAGGATCTTGACAGGACCTATGCCATACTTATCAGGCACCTCTTGAATCCAGCCAAAAGGATTGTTACCCAACCGCTTCCGGAATGGTCCTTTGAAGTGACCCGGATATTCGAAGATCAAATGGAGGCGGATGGCCTGATCCATCCATGTGAAATTCCAATGCTTTTATCAAGGATCTTTTCCGGGGATACCATGGGATCGATCAGTCACCCGAAGACAAATCTTCCGAAACGAATCATCCTGGCCGGGCTGGATCAATCCTCTCCTCTGGAAAAGACACTTTTCGAGAAACTGGACCAGATAGCCCATGTCACATGGTTAGAGACCACTGACCCGACACCCGCCCATCTGGATGCCATGCTGCTGCCGGATGCATCCCAGGAGGCGGATTGGGTCATTGAGAAGGCTCTGGAGGCCTCCTGCAAGCTTCCCTTGCATCGAATCGGCATTGCTCTGACAGACATGGAGACTTATGCCGGTCTGTTCGAGCGCAGATTGAAGGAGATCCTTGATACCGGTACGGGAACAAATTGGTCTGCTTTTAATATCACCATGGGCAGGCCTCTGATTCGATCCTCTATTGCGCAGGCTGCCATTCTCCCCCTGAAATTGGCACTCCAGGGACAGAGGCGCAACCACCTTATCTCCCTTATTCAGTCTCCCTATTACGGGATCTGGTCCTCAAACCGCAATATCCTGGCACGGCTCGACAGGGTCTGGAGAAAGACCAATCTGAACAGTGGCCTGAGATTTTTGACCGCTTCCATAAAAAAGGAGTTTCCATCCGAGTCTTTTTTGCTCTCGGAGCTTGAAAGCACTCTTGACCCACTTCTGAAGCCGGGATACAAGCTCACAGTGAAGGAGTGGAACCATTGCTTAAGGGGGATTTGGGAGGCCTTAAAATTTCCGGTCATTGCAGGCGAGGAAGACCGGATATGCTGGGAACACCTGCAAAATGGCCTTGCAGAGTTTGACAGGGATCTGGACAATGCGCATATGGATATCAAGATATATTTTCAGTGGATCTCCTCTTTTCTGGCCGGAGAACTTTTCAGCATCAAGGGATATGAGAATGCCGGACTCCAGGTCATGGGACTTATCGAGGCCCGCGGATTATCCTTTGACCGGCTTTTTATTGTGGGCATGGCTTCGGGTTTTCTCCCACAGCCGGCAAGATCCCTTCTGTTTCTCTCCCCTGAGGAAAGACGCAGAGTGCAGGGTGGCACCTCTGAGGACCAGTTCCGATTCGGAGAGGTCCTTTTTCAGAAACTGATTGCCTCATCCCCTTATATCACCCTTACAAGATCTGAGTTCAGGGATGGCGAACCACTTCTTGCATCACCCTTCTGGCCCCAAAAAGAAAACAATGCCTGTGTGGACCTCTGGCATACGGAAAGCCCGATATGGGCAAGATGTGAATGGCTTTCACAGGCCAGGAAGGGGATAGAATCCGGTCAAAGGGCTATTTCCACACTTCTATCGAGTGAAACCTGCAAGGGGCCTGTACCGATTCCCGATACCATCTCTGTCACTGCATCGGAAACCGCATTGGCATGTGCATTTCGTTTTTTTGTCTCCCAATGCCTCAAAATCGAGCCTCTTGATGAACCGGAACCCGGGATCTCCCCGCTGGACAGAGGGAACATGCTTCATCAATGTCTCGCACGATTTGTTGAAGAGGTCATAGAAAAAGGACTGCATCTTTTGGAGAATTGGGATGAGGTGAAAATCCTGCTGAAAAGGGTGGCATCGGAGTCTTTGGCCCCGCTCTCCGGTCAATTTCCCTGGCAAGTAGAATTGCGGCGCTGGTTGGATGAGGGTTCCCCTTCCGCAGAGAACAGGGGTCTTCTTTATCAATGGCTGGAGCAGGAAAGACATATCTGGGAGAAGGGTTTTCGCTGGCTTTTCACAGAGAAACCTTTTACAGATCTCGTACCCAAGGGGCTAAAAGTCCGAATTCGAGGGAGAATTGATCGGGTGGATTATCATCCTGAGAGCGGCTATGTCTGCCGGGACTATAAAACCGGAAAGATCCCCACCAGGAGAGAAGTGGAGGAACTGCAGGCTTCGCAGATGATACCCTACATCCTGGCCACCCGGAACGGCCTGATTGTGAGAAGCGTGGCAGCGGAAACACCTGTCACCGGCAGCTATATACAGATCGATGCCGCAGGAAGGATAAATATTTCCGATCTTTCACTCACTGAAGATGACTGGAATATACTCACACAGCAATGGGAATCCATGATCTTGACACGCTTTGCCAGAATGGAAAAAGGGGATATCACCCCTTCTCCGGTCCCTGCCCCCGGCAAAAAAGACCAAGGGGCCTGTAAATACTGCCCTTTTGGGGTGATCTGTGGTTATCCGCTTATAGAATATGAAAGCCAGCTTAATAGTCAATGACCACCTTTAACAAAGGTGGTGTTTTTTTGCACCCTTAAGGGGTGTTTTATACTCGGTTATTGTGAGCCTCTAAGCAACACAGCATAATATCATTGCGAGGAGGCCGAAGGCCGACGCGGCAATCTTTTTCAATGTCATTGCGAGGCACGAAGTGCCGTGGCAATCTCTGAAAGATTGCTTCGGGTTGTCCGCAATGACATTAAGATTGCTTCGGGTTGCGCCCGCGCAATGACAAATGCTGGTAAAACCTTTTTATTGAACATACGTAAAAAAGTAGTGCTTCATAAATGAGAGAAGAAAGTGATGTCAGATAGAATAAAGATCATAGATGACAAGCAGGAAAGAGAAACCGCACTGGATTGCACCAAGAGTATCCACTGTGAATCCCCTGCGGGCGCCGGCAAGACCACCCTGCTTACCAATCGGTTCCTAAAGCTCCTTGCAGGGGTCGAACATCCACTTCAAATATTGGCCCTTACTTTTACAAACAAGGCCGCAGGTGAGATGAGAAGCCGTATCTCCAATGCGCTTCGGAAGGCAGAGCAGGCCGATGAAAAGGACCTGAATGCCCAGTCGGGTATTGCAAGGAAGGTGCTGGATCGTCACAAAAATAACCGCCATCTCCTTTATTCCCCTGACGGACTACGGATTATGACCTTCCACAGCCTTTGTTATACTATTGTGCGCACCTCCCCTCTGGAGGCCCAACTCCCATCCGAAATTTCCATAATTGAAGGTGTGGAATACGACGCACTCCTCAGGGAAGTGACCGATGAAACCCTTTCAAGGATTGGGGCCCTTGAAAAATGGGATCCAAGGAGAACTGCCCTTGAAAACTGGCTATTGAGATCCAATAATAGCTGGCCTAGATTGAGGTCGGATTGCATCAACCTCATCAAAAGAAGGGATTATCTCAAGGACCTCATTGCAGTGGTCAGCCTTCATCCGGATATGTCCGCTTTCCGGGAAAGGCTGAATCATGGCCTGGGAAGTCTGATCGACCGGTTTCTGGGGAAAACGCGCGATACATTGCTAAAGACCGATTTAGGGGAAAAGTGGCCGGATTTCTCCCGGTGTCTGGATACCATTCCCGGGGCACCTTTTTTAAATAACCCTGAGAATCCTCTTCCTGTCGCGGAATGGTCCAATCTCCGGGAATGGAAATTTCTGGCTGATCTCTTAACCACGAAGGAAGGCAAACCCAGAAAAAAATTTTCCCAGGGACCTGCGTTTATGAAATGTATTAAAGAAATCCATGCCGACCAATGGATCAGCGCCCTTACTCCGCAGGCATACCGGATGCTTCAGGATCTGAAGGCCCTCCCGGTGAATGGTTATGATGAAAATCATCTTCAGTCCGTTTACGATCTTGTAATCCTCCTTGGAGAGATCATTGCCTCATGGCAGGATGCATGCTGTCAAAGGGGTGTGATCGATTTTGTGGGCCTGGAGCTGGCCTGTCTGAAGGTCTTCAAGAGCACTGAAATCCCGGACATCCAGTTGATCCTGGACAGCAGGATCAACCATATCCTGATCGATGAGTTTCAGGATACCAGCCGCCACCAATGGGAACTCCTCCAGAGCCTCTGTGCCGGGTGGACCCGAGGAGACGGCAGGACACTATTTGTCGTGGGTGATCCGAAACAGTCCATTTACGGTTTCAGAAAGGCCGAGGTATCCCTTTTCCTGGAGTCAAAAAACGGCCTTCCCCTTCCCGGACAGGGGAGACTTTCACTCGATCCCATCACCCTAAAACATAATTTTCGATCAAAACCCGGACTGGTGGAATGGACAAACCATATCTTCGCAGATACGGTGATGGCCAATCCCAGGGCTGATGTGGATGAAGTCCCCTATTCACCGGCCACAGCAAGCATGGAAGGAGAACACCGTCTTTCCATGTCCCTGTTCATCCAGACGGAAGCATTCCCGGATCCTTACCTGGCCGAAGCCAGATGGCTCTCCCGATTCGTTTCGAACTTGGACGCTGAACTCGATAAGAAGGAAAGAATAGGCATCCTCCTTTTTGCCCGGACACGTATCCCCCTGTATATCCAGGCCTTCCGCGATATCGGTCTCCCGGTCATGATCACGGAGGGACTCAGCCTGATGGACCGGATCGAGGTCCTGGGCATGCATCATATGGTCAGGGCATTAGTGCGTCCCCATGATGATCTGGCATATGTCTCTATCCTTCGATCCCCCTGGTTCTGGTGTAATCCGGATATTTTATGCGGGATCCGGAGGGAAGCGGGCCCGGGCTGGGTGGATAAGATCGATCACTTTTTGAATTCAGGCAAAGGACAAGAGATGAAGACCTGGTGGGAGATCTTCAAAAGAGCCAGGAACCGGGTGGGTCGCGCCCCCTTATCGGATATCGCAAAAAATGCCTGGCTGGAGATCGATGGCGCTTATAAACTGGCCGGGTTGCTGGGAGCAGAAGCGGTTGCCAATGTGATGAAATATCTGGAACTACTCGAGGCATCCGAGATGCGAATTCCCGAAGAATCCCTTGAAAAAGTGGAAAATGCCCTTGAAAATGCCTATTTGCCCAGTCCTCCAGAGGCATCACGCAGCAAGGTATCGATCATGACGGTTCACAGGGCCAAGGGCCTTGAGTTTGATCATGTGTTTTGCCCATTTTTGGACTGGGATCCGCTGGGAGGGGGACGTTTTGATCAACCGGCATATCTCATGGAAGCAGGCTTTGATGACGAAGGGATACTGGCAGTCAGGAAGGATCAGAGACAGGATTCGGAGGATGCCATTTACAGGCTTCTCCGGGCCAGGGGAAACGAAAAGAGAATAGCAGAGGCCAAAAGGGTCTTCTATGTGGCGGTCACAAGGGCCAAAAAGGGTCTATACCTATCAGGGGTATCCACACATAAAAACGGAAAAATCTCCGTACGATGCAAGGTATCCCCCCTTTCATATCTCATAAAACACGAAGGTATCGGGGAATGGGAACCGGGACCTAATGAACTGGATAATGTTGAAAAAACAGGGGATTCGGGTCTTCCAATCCGGATCAATCCGCTCCTCTCTCTTGAGAAACACCCTGCTTGTGCGCCGCCACCTCTTCCTGAGCCGTTACCCATTGTCCCGGAACCCCTTTCCTATCAGATTATTACACCTTCGGGCATCAAGGCGGATGAATCCTTATCCATATCCTCAAAAGGGCCTTCAGGGAAAAGGGATGCCTTGCATCATGAGAGGATCAGGGGGGTGATCATCCACAGGATCCTGGCCGGAATATCGAATGGATCCGGCCTGCCATCTGAAAAAGCTGTAAGATCAGCCCTTTATAAAGAAGGCATCCGATCGGATGAGGCAGGCCCTTTGGCAGATTCCATCCTGAAGGAAATCATGTTTTGTTTAGAGGAAAAAACTTGCGCCTGGATACTGGGAAAAGATCATCAGAAGGCATATTCCGAATGGCGCATTGAGGATCATCCCTCTGAAGCCATAATACGCTCAGGCACCATCGATCGTCTCATCTTTGACGGCAAGACCTGGTGGATCGTGGACTATAAGACGGTACAGATGGATGGGGAGGATGCGGATCCTTTTATCCAGGAGCAGGCAGCGATTTATAAGCCACAAATGCTTTCATATCGGGAAATGATTGCCGGCTATTTCAATACAGATCCCGCGGATATTGTCCTGCTCCTCTATTTTACAGCCATGCAGAAGTCCTACATATATCCTCAAGACTCAATGAACAAACAGCCTTTCAAGATATAGAGGTCATCGGATGATCGCCCCAACAATCCCCCGGATGAGAGACGGAAGGTCCACAGGGATATCCAGACCATAACAGGGTCTGGGAGTGCATGTGAGAATAAAGAGCCCAAAGCACACGAAGCCCAGAATCCGCCTTTTCCGATCCAAAGGTTCAGCTTCGTTCATGGGAGGCGGATGACCCAGGCCGATGAAAAAGACAAATATCATCCAGATGTACCAGGGCCAGTAAAATATACCCATAATGGCAAACACGAGGCAGGTGATCTTACCAATGGTCCTGTGTTTGGCTCCGAATAGGGCATATGAGATATGCCCGCCATCGAGCTGACTTGCCGGAAACAGATTCATAAAGGTCACAAGCAGGCCGACCCAGCCTGCAAAGGCCATGGGATGGATCATCACCTGGGCATTCGCAGGAAGGTGGCCATGCACCATCCAGGTCAGCATCTTGAATAGAATGGATTCCCCCAGATTGATGCCCCCGGCCATTTCCGTTGATGTCACCGTCACAATGCTGGAGAGTTTCAGCCCGATAATGATGGTTGGAATGGCAAGAATGGCACCGGCCAAGGGGCCTGCCATTCCCACATCCATGAGGGCCTTTCGGTCAGGGATGGCTGATTTCATCTTGATGACCGCACCCATGGTTCCGATGATATTCGGAAAGGGGATAAAGTAGGGCAGGGTGGACCGGATATTATGCCTCAAAGAAAGGATATAATGGCCCATCTCATGGGCCAGAAGAATGATCAGCAATGGTATGGCAAATGCCAATCCCATCCATATCCTGCCAGGTTCCGTCAGGATATCCACATTATATTGGAGGGCACCCGCCCACAGGGTGGTAAGAAACGTCAATAAAAACAGAAAAAGGTGGATACCGAATCTTTTCTCTTTTTTGGGTGCCTTAGTAGGTCTTGTCTCCTGGAGGTGAGAAAAGATCAGGGTGATTCTTGTTTCGTTACTCAAGATTCGAACATCGTATCCGAGCCCATGAAATCTTGAAACCAGGGGATCGAGGGCAGAAAGGGACCCAAATTTTAATTGCCCCTCATATATCAGTTGATCACCCTCCATTCCCCTCATTTCCGGAGAAAAAAGGTGTTCAACCTCATATCTCAGTATATTGTCGATCCGGTTGATATCAAATATTTCCATCTTCACCTTTAAAGTGCTCAAAGCCATAGG
>JBLIRM010000125.1:0-9961 GCA_049472295.1 bacterium
CTACTCCCCATGATACTTGAATGAGACATTAATCCTTGCACGATAAAGGGCAACCTTACCATCTTCGATTGTCATGTCGAGCTTTGCAACCTCTGCAATCCTTAAATCCTGAAGCTTCTTCCCGGCAGATTCAACCGCACTTCTTGCAGCATCTTCCCATGATTTTTCACTGGTTCCCACCAATTCTATAATCTTGTAAACACTGTCAGACATATTTCACCTCCAACATTTAATTAAATATAACCAGGTGACATTATAAAAAGCTCCCCTTATCCATGACCTCTATCATCCCTATTAGAAAGTATATATCCCCATCTTCCGCCGCGTCAAATTTTTTACACGATGTTTTCAAGGTCCCTCTTCTTTTTCAAGTGAGCCCTTTTAATTCCCATCCAATTGAATATTTTTTATTTCCATTCCAAATGACAATTGCATATAAAAAAATCACAGAGTGAGAGAAAAGTCTGAAAATGATGAAGCATTACCAATAAATATCGATTTAAAAGGTATTTATGGACGAATAATAAATCAGAACCTTTTCAAAAAATCATTCATGCAATGGATGCGATTCTATTTGCAAAATGGAGGAAAAACTTCATGGATATCATTGTCTGTATCAAGCGGGTTCCTGACACGGCCGAGATTCCGGTAACCATTGATGAAACCGAAAAAGGGATCAAAAAAGGAGACCTTAACTTCGATATCAATGAGGCGGACAGCTATGCCCTTGAAGAGGCCCTGCTTATAAAGGAAAAATTGGGTGGGACTGTTTCCGTGATCAGTGTTGGGGAAGAGGAAACCAATGACATACTGCGAATGAGTCTCGCCAAAGGGGCGGATGCGGCAATCAGGGTCTGGGATGATCTGTGTGATCGTTCCGACGGAAGCACCATCGCCGGCATCCTTTCCAAGGCGCTCAGGGAGAGACCTTTCGATCTGATCCTCACCGGATGTATGGCTTCGGACGATGGCTTCTCCCAGGTAGGCCCGAGTTTGGCGGAATTACTGGACATCCCTCATGCCACCTTCGTCATCAATGTGGATATCAATGACCAGTCATCCGTTGTACAGCGAGAGCTTGAAGGGGGACTGCTGGAGATGCTGGAGATGAAGCTACCGGCTCTGCTGACCATTCAAACAGGGATCAATAAGCCCCGCTACGCATCCATGCTCGGCATCAGAAAGGCCGCGCAAAAGCAGATCGAATGCCTGGGCCTGAATGACATTGGGCTGGAAGCACAGGCAGTGGGTGAAACAGGCTCGAAAACAAGGATTGAAAAGCTGTATATCCCCCCCATTACTAAAAGGGCGGAGATCATAGAGGGCACAACCGAAGAGGTTTCCACTAAGCTCGCAGAGTTATTTAAAGGAAAGGGCGTGTTATAATGAGCGAACTGTTTGTATTGGTTGAACATCGAAGGGGTGAACTAAGGGATATCACCTTGGAAATGCTGACCTTGGGAAGGCAGTTGGCCCAAAAAAACGGGATTTCCCTGACCGCATTGCTATTAGCTGATCATACAGAAAAATTCACGGATCAGTTAAAAAATTATGCGGACAAAATCATATGTATCGATGATGCCAAAGCAGAGAACTTTAACTCTGAACTCTACCAGAGGGTCCTCATCCCCTTGTTAAAGGAGCGGAAGCCGATCCTTACCCTGATCGGACACACGGCTTTTGGTTTGGACCTGGCCCCTTCCCTGGCCACGGAAATGGGAGTTCCTCTGGTCACGGACTGTATAGGTCTGGATCTTGAAGGGAAAGGACTATCGGCTGAACGACAGATGTATGGGGGGAAGGTAAATGTAAGGATAAGGGTGGAGGAGAGAACTAGTTACATTGCCACCATCCAGCAGGGTGCCTTCCAACCCGAGGCAAACCACACCGAGGCGGAAATAGAGTCTCTGCAGGCATCTGTGGACGGGGATTGCTCATATCGCAGGTTCATGGAATACCTGGAAGCAGCAGTCGGAGATGTGGATATCACCCAGTCGGACATAGTTATCTCCGTGGGCCGGGGTATCAAGGAACAGGAGGACCTCTCCATGGTCGAAGAACTGGCGGATTCCATGGGAGGTGTCCTGGCATGTTCACGTCCGGTGGTGGATGCCGGCTGGCTGCCCAAGAACAGACAGGTCGGCAGCTCAGGAAAGATCGTGAATCCCAAGCTGTATGTGGCCATCGGCATCAGCGGCTCCAGCCAGCACATGACAGGCATGAAAGGGGCAAAGATGATCGTGGCCATCAATAAGGACCCGAATGCCCCCATCTTCAATATTGCTGATTACGGCATCGTGGATGATCTTTATAAGGTGGTGCCGGTCCTAAAAGAGAAAATCAAGGAATTGAGGGCAAAGTGCACCTGTTGAGCGGAACGAACCGGAGTATTTCTCCGGAAGAAAGGCCTTCGATTATGTTTAAAGCAACACTCACAACCCTAAAGGACATGGAGTAGATACATGCCGGGATCAATCCAGATTATTCCCGAAATTAGGGAGATCATTGTGGAGGCGGGTGCAGGTGATATCTTCAAATGCTTCCAGTGCGGAAAGTGTTTCAGTGTCTGCCCCTGGTTTCAGGTTTTGACCTATGATTTCCCGATCTACAGGATACCCCAAGCTGTAAAGCTTGGCATTATCGCCAGCAGCGAGGACAAGGATGTTATAGAGGCCGAGGTCAAAGAGGTATTCGGATGTGTGGGGTGCGAGGCATGTGTCAAGGAATGTCCCAGGGGTGTGGATATACCGGACATCATCAGGGCCATACGAAGGATATTCGTGGATTACGGCACACTTCCCCAGGAACTGAAATCAGCCATCTCCAAGATCCAGAGCACAGGGAATCCATTGGGAGAACCCAGGGACAAAAGAACCCAATGGTGCGAGGGTCTGGACGTGCCCATCTTCCAGCCAGGGATGGAGTATCTATATTTTTCCTGCTGTCTGCCGGCGTATGATGCACGGCTGCAAAAAGTGGCCCAGGCCACGGCCAAGATACTGCAGCAGGCCAATATATCCTTCGGCATACTGGGCCCGAATGAGGAATGCTGCGGAGAGGCCATCCGCAGGGTGGGGTCCGAAAAGGTCTTCCAAAAGGTGGCCAAGGCGAACAGCGCTTCATTCGCAAATTCGGGTGTAAAAAAGGTTTTGACCACATCCCCCCATTGTTATACCACATTCAAGAACCAGTATCCTGAGCTTGACATGAATGCGGAGGTCTTCCATCAGACCCAGATATTTGCCAAGCTCATCGAAGAGGGGAAAATACGTCCCGAAAAGCCTCTGAATAAAAGGGTAGTTTACCATGATCCATGCACGCTGGGCAGGCAGAACGGGATCTATGAGGAACCCAGAAGGGTGCTCTCCAGCATCCCGGGTCTGGAGCTTGTGGAGGTCGAGAATTATAACAGGCAGTTCAGCATATGCTGCGGCGGCGGAGGGGGCGGTCTCTGGCTGGATCTTCCCATAGAGCAGCGTATGACGAATGTGCGGATCCAGCAGTTGCACGATACAGGTGCACAGATCCTGGCTGTCTCGTGCCCATATTGTCTTCAGATGTTCGAGGATGCCGTAAAAGTGATGCATATGGATATGGAAGTCAAGGATATCGCCGAACTACTCTTGGAGTCATTATAATAAGGGTAAAAGGCACTCCTTTTTACCTTATTACAACCACGTCAAACATCCTTTTGTCAATAAGATTTAAGGGCAATCTAACTATAATGCTTTGAAAAATAAATTACTTATTGCCGATTTAATACTTATGAACAAAATGTTTTGATTGAGGTGTTCATTTTCTAAAAAACATCAAGGAAAATTGCCATGGCTAAGAAAAACTTGATTAAGGGTCCCAGATTTTTTTGGTTTCTGGTCAGTCTGTCATATTTCCTTTGCTTGATTCCCATATTGTTTTCCCCAAAGGAAAAATTTATCGGGAATGCTTTGTTCTTCGGGATTTATCTTGTTATTGCAATTTTTATTGGCTGGGGTGTGGCTATTTTTATGGACATTGTGGACACAAAACAGGCAGAAGAGGTTCGGGAGTCCTTTATAAATTTCCTGATATTTAGCAAGAAGGGTTTTGCGATTGTAACGGTCCTGTTGGTCATAGGAATCTTGGGTTTTTGGGTATTGTATTTCGAGCCTTTTACAATGAGGCTGAAGAAACCGGCCATTTATCTATACCCGAAGGAAGATTCCGTCATCCAAGTCTCTCTGGATGTCAAAGGAAAAATCGTCAAGGATATCCCTCCATACCGTGATGGATGGAAAGTCTTTGTGAATAAAGAGGGCCTGATCAACAACAAATACGATTATCTCTTTTACGAGGCATTGCTCAAAGATATTCCGCTTCCTGAGAAGGGATGGCTGGTCGAATATTCAGATTTGGAAAGCTGGTTTGTTCACACCCTTCCTTTACTTGGGCTCAATCAGAAGGAATCTTCTCAATTCATGGCATATTGGCTGAACGAATTACCGGCCTCAAATTATTATGAAATCAGATTAATTGATGCCGGATTTCTGGAGAGTCATTTGAAACTGATCATCAGTCCCCAACCGGATACCGTTATCCGATTGTTTTTTTATTTCAGGCCCCGGAAAGAAAGATATTTATTCAATACACCTGAAATTCTCACTCCCGAAAGGAATGGATTTACCGTTGTGGAATGGGGCGGGGTTTTTGAGAAATAACAGGTTGGTCCGATCAATAGGAGATTTAGAATGATATCGATCCCTTTAGGTCTTAATGTGATATTGATCATTGTTTTTTCCTTTGCAGGCATTCTGGAATGCCGGCGTCTTTTATCAAAAAACAGGGACCTGAAGCTGGAGACTGCCCTCAAAAGTGCACCTTATCTTTATGCCCTGCTTCCCTTCAGTGTCATTCTATTCATTGGCATTATTATTCTGACGATCATCCAGGTAAAGAAGCCCTCCCTATTTTGGAGGGTCCCGTTATGGCTGCAGTATTATTATACGCCCTTAACCTGGGGTAGCCTCATCGCCATCTTCACCTTTATCTTTACTCTGGGTTCAGCCATCTCTTTTCATGAAAAACACCACGAGAGATGGAAGGTTGTGATCGCGGGAATACTTTTGATTGGCGTGATCCAGTTGGCCCAATGGAATTACACCCGTCCAGTGGCTCCTGATCTGAAAAACCATATTCTATCCACAGGATTCGTTATGCAGACCAGTGATGTCAGTCGTGCAGCCGCATCCGCAGCGAATATCGTGCGGCTATTCGGCATGGAGAAGACCGAAAGGGAGATGGCTGAGATCCTCGGAACCACTTGGGCCGGGACAACGGCAGCGCAGATCATCCATCGAATGCAAAGGAATGGTTTTGATTGCAGGATGGTGGAAATCCCCGATTGTGATCCTGAAAAGGTCACCCCCCCGGCCATGTTTTTTGTTGGACATCCGATGGCAGGACCGGAATCCCATGTGGTGGCATATATGGGATTTTGTGAAGACAAGGCCGAAATCTGGGACCCCCTTCAGGGGAAGATCTATATGAATAAAAAAGACCTCTCCCGGATCTGGGAGGGAAGAGGGATTGAAGTC
Source organism: bacterium (assembly GCA_049472295.1). Classification (GTDB taxonomy): domain Bacteria; phylum SZUA-182; class SZUA-182; order DTGQ01; family JAFGSM01; genus JBLIRM01. Next base: position 5,571 of record JBLIRM010000125.1, read on the forward strand.
CGATTGGATGTGAAAAGGCAAAAACAGGTTGGGAATAAAGATCTCAATACTTCGTCATAAATAATTAAATGATAATGAGGGGTCGGCATGCGTAAAAGGATTCTTTTTCTGTTTTCGTTGATTTTTATATTTTATCCGGTACCTGTAGTAGCCAATATGGGACCCGATCTTAAAACTTATTTGCCAATGATTCATATCAGCTTGATTCCGCTCATGGCGTTTGTCGAGGCATTTGTCTTCTGGATTCTCATCGGTTTCCTTTATAATACCTGGACAAGACGTCTTCATAAAAGGACGCGGTTCAGATTCAAAAAAATATGGCTGGCTACGATGTTTGCAACGTCTATTACCACCCTATACTGGATATTGCTAAAATTCTCCGGAATGGTCGGTTTCATGCCCGATGCTTTAGACAGCCTGATTAAAAGGCTGGGGATGTCATTTTTGCTGATTGTACTGATGGAATGGGGGATATATCTCCTTTTTTTCCAAAAGCATCTACATAGGCGTCTCTCCAGAATATTTGCCTTTCTGAATATCTCTTTTATAGCCAATCTTTCCTCATATGCCCTGCTTTTTTGTTTAATATGGTTAAGTCTCTTTTTTGTCCCGGAAAGATCCAAAATCCATCAAACAGCAAAGGCATTGGACTCCTACCTGGAGATCCTCCTGTTCAATTATTATAATGCTCATTTCACAACAGTTTCCGAGGCTGTATCAAACCTGGGTGCAATAAGGAATATTGAAGAGGCCCATTATGCAGAAGAGGGTTATTATCTGCCTTGCAAGCCCAGCCCCCCGAATGGCGGCACGGATAACTGGCCGGATCCCTGGGTGGATGCCGGTGGATTTAGTGTCGTTGGATTTGAGCCTTCTCAAAGATATCTCTACTATCAGTATGCGGTCACAGTCAGTGAAGACAGGCAGTCTTTTAAAGCAACAGCCGTGGGTGATCGCGACAAGGATGGGATTCCGGCGGTCTATACAGCAACAAATGCAAGCTATGGTGTTGACCACCCCCCGCTCGGGGAATATTAGGACGAATCGCCCGATAGCCTTTTCTAAAACATCACCCCAGAAACCTATTCAGCTCATGTTTCAATCAACCGGAATGAATAAGTCTCTCATCCTATAGCACAGGCAGTTGGTGGTGGGATATTTGATCCAGGACATACAAAAACTGACAGAGTTGAATGACGGCTAGTTCAATAATATGCATAAAATCAGGGAAGCCTGCTTACTCAGTGAAAACAATTGACAATGTATTCATATACTCGATATTCACTATATTCAGCCTTGTCAGTAAATGTGATCAATGATATTGCCCTGCCTTCAACAGTACTGGTATCCAACATCAGAACGGGATATTTAAAATCCGGTATGGTGAAGGAGTTAATTATACTGAAGAGCCCGATCATATCCAGTTCCGGATAATCTGGATGAGAGTTCGAATACAAAGGGAGATCACATCCATCACAAACCGTATCCCAGTTAATTTCCCAAAACCTTTCAGCAAGAATATCTCCGTTCGGATCATGGAGAATGATTCCGTCTCTATACACTTCCTTCGATTCAGGATCATAAAGCCCATGAAGGGAATAGATATATTTATCACCTTTTGTCTTTACTGCAAACATCTTATGCAAGTGTATCTTTTGAGAAATTTCGGGCAATTTGAAGATCTTTTCGGTAAAGTGATTATCCATCTTGAAGGGGGAGTGACCTGATTTGATCTGAGTCGGGAAAGATCTTGTGCTGAAAAAGGCACGATCCAGAGATTCGCTGATTCTTGAGGGATCAGGAATTTTGTATTTATATAATTTTTCCTTTACATTGCAGGCAATATGATATTTTCCCCTGATATCATTTATTTCGGAATCGAGGCATATTTTGTCAAAAATTGCCTCAAATACCGAACCGGAGTAAACGAATAATCTGTCAGTCTTTTTCTCACAAAATACTAAATCGGGGTAGACAATCCATGCCATCATTGGCAACTCAGAAATCTGAGACCTGAATATTTCCTTTATATAATTGCCATTATCATCTTTTGCCTGCAAAATGGCTGGTATTGAAATAAATAATATGATCAAAATACATAAAAGTAATTTTTTTCTCAATCCTTATCTTCCCCATTAATGATGACTAACAAGAGTGTTGAGAAACGGTTTCTTCTGAGATTTACAATATCATAACATCCAATTTTTTAAAATGAAAATAAACTGCCTCGCCCCAAGCAGATGGGTATCAAAAGGAATTTTTTTAAAGCGGCCCAAGGTGCGGGGAATTATACTCATACAGATTAAAATCCCTGAGGGCCCACCTGAGAAAATTTCTAAGCTGATGATCAGGAAGAGTGGCCTGGCGGAGATCTCCTGAATAATGATGTGAGCCTTCCAAAGATCTGTTTTTTATAATTGCAGACACGCCTCATGAAACGGGAGAAAGATGGATGGGGATGCTTTGTATCTGCAACTCCAACTGTATCCGCAGCTTCAACTGCAGCTTTAGATGTCGGTGTCACAAAAACGGTATCAGTCTCTGTGATCTGTTTTCCAGTGCAAATCTTGTTTTTCACACCCCTCACAATCAGACCGGCGATTTCATGCACGATATCGTCCGGCACCCCGTCATAATGTCTGGATTTCAATCGCATATCACATATATCATTAATATAGTCAATCACAATAAAACGCCCTGCTCGATCAAGGGCGATCTCCGTGGAAAAAAAGTCCAACCTGGAAATCATGCCTATTTTTTGAGTAATGGTTCGTAATTCATGCAGATGAAATCTATCTTCATCCTCCTTGCTCAGGGTATTATAAAGATGGGTTTGATCATCCCACCAGCATAACAATATTTCACCCAGAACATAATAGCCCCTGAACCATGCCCTTTTTTCGTTAAGAGAGGTGGGAGTGATATGCTCCTGTAACAAGTAACTGAATGTGGGATTGGATTTTCTGGCCTGTTCCACATCCTTTTCTGTTTTTGCATTCTTGATTACGCCTATGCCACCTCCGGAGGTCTTGGCAGGCTTGATAATGAAAGGAGTGCCCAATCTTTCTATCGCACTTAAGTCTATTTCCGGTTTTTCCTGTAAGGAAGGGAGAATAATGGTCAATGGGACATTGATGCCTGCATGGGCCAATTCAAAATGCATAATCGATTTATCAGAGATCTTCGTGCCGTGATCCGAGTCATTCAAGAACCAGCAATCATTACATTTTTCTTTGACGGACTCTATAAAAGGGGTAAAATCGTGATCCTCATCCGAGGCCCTATCAAGAAATGTATTAAATTTTATGGCCTCGGAATGGAGCTTATTTTTGGTCTCCTCCAGATTATTCTTATGGATAATATAACTCTGAATATTATTCTGCAGACATGCCTTATTCACAATATGCACAAAATCATTGTCATACTCCCATTTCCATGCTATTCCTAAATCAACATGTAACAATGATAGCGCCACCCCTTCTTTTTCAATATATTGGAATAAAGGCCATGGTTAATAAAAATATTTTATTAGAATCAAAATACCGACAATAATATACACTTGACTCATGGCCATTTCAAGGTTATCTGGTATTGATGATATACCGAGGGCCTTCGGGATTTAAGATCCCTCATATAGACTCAGCTCATAAAAATGCTTTAGTACCCTCCTGCCTCATGATCCCTTTTTGTTTTTCCATTTTCTTTATATCCCTCTCCACAAAGATCTGCTTGGTGCTGAAGGGATTTACCCCCGTCCAGTACATGAGGGCGGCATAGGTGGAGGGAGTGGGTGTAAAGATCTGGACCTGTTCGGGCCTGAGCCGGAGCTGCTTCGAGACGAATGATTTTAGTTTGATCATATCTTTCATATCGCATCCCGGATATGCCGCAATAAAATAATAGGTAAGGAATTGCCTCTTGCCAGTCTCTTTGTTGAGCCTGTTGAAGAGTTCCCTGAAGCGAATCAGATATGTTCCGGAAGGCTTGCCCATCAGCTCCAGGACATGCTCCTCGGTATGCTCCGGTGCAATCTTCATCTGGCCTGATATGTGATGGGCCACCAGCTCACGCATATATACCTCACCCCATTCCTTGTCATTCAATACCAGGTCGTATCGGATACCTGATGCCACGAACACCTTTTTAACTCCTGGAAGATTTCTGATGTGCTTCAGAAGGTCGATCTGGCGCTGGTGGCTTACATTCAGCATACGGCACATGGAAGGATAAAGGCACCTTCGTTTTTTGCAGCTTCCCTTTTTCAGCTTTCGACTGCAGTCAATACCGTACATATTGGCAGTGGGCCCGCCCACATCGAAGATGATACCCTTGAAATCGGGGTGTTTTGTGATCTCTTCGGCCTCTTTCAGTATCGATACCTCACTGCGGGA
>JBLIRM010000126.1:0-9953 GCA_049472295.1 bacterium
GGAAACGTTGGTACAAAAATATCATTTAGAATCGGCGTCGACGATGCTGAAAGTCTGGCAAAAGAGTTTTCTCCAACATTTTCCGAATACGATTTCTTAAATTGTCCGAAATATAATTGTTTTTGTAAATATTTTCGGTGACATTTATTCTCAGTTCTAATTGCCTTGTTAAGGGTCTTCTCACAAGAAACAATCTTCTTTCTTTGTCCTTTAGGTTCATAAGGGGAAAAAATTTTTAGGATTTTTTTTATCATATTTTCAATTCCGAAGCATGCTCCATTCAATATCAGTACTAACAATCCCCCTGCTTATGCGATTCCCTTTTATCACGAATTTTTTGTATTTAACTAATCTCTCATATGTCTCTTTGGTTTCAGAATTTCTTGCAGCAAAAGATAATGTATATACCCCTGGGACAAGATTGGGTTTTTCAATCCTTGCGAGTATTCTATATATTCCCTTGGAAAAATGGGAGAATCCCGGACTTTCGGATTCATTGCTAATATGCCAAATACAAAGCTCTTCTCTTTCATTATGGATGCCAAGGGAGAAGTATATATCTTTGATATCCTTTTTTACTTCCAATTCGAAGAAAACCATGAGTTCATCTCCAACGGATATTTCATTAGTCTTATTCCTGGATTTATCTAAAATCCCTGAGTCAGCAAAAATAATTTCACCAGAGGAGATATGCCCGACTAATTCAAAACCTCTGCCATTTTCCAGGCTGTCCAAACGTTTTTGATCCATTAAATGTTGGTATTCAACAATAGCCTTATCCGTATTTCCTGAGAAAATTTGTTTCCCATTATTCAATATCAGGACTTTGTCACACAGATTTCTCACATGCTCCAAATTGTGACTGACGAATACCACGGCATTTGCTTTCTCCCTTAACTCGGCCAGTTTGCGTAAGCATTTGTTTTGAAACGAGAGGTCGCCAACAGATAACACCTCATCTATTAATAGTATCTCCGGCCTTACATTTACAGCAATAGAAAATCCTAACCTTACAAACATCCCGGAACTGTAAAACTTAATAGGCGAATCTATAAAATTGCCGATATCAGCGAATGCAATAATTTCCTCTATCTTATCGTTTATCTCTTTCTTTGTAAGTCCCAAAATCATTCCATTTATATAGATGTTCTCTCTCCCGGTGAGCAGTGGATGGAAGCCTGCCCCTATTTCTATTAAAGCTCCAACCTTCCCTTTTATTTCTATCCTCCCTTTATCCGGCATAAATATTCCATTCAACATTCTCAGCATAGTACTTTTACCTGAGCCATTAGGACCGATAATACCCAATGTTTTCCCCTGTTTTAACTCAAACGATATATCTGTAAGCGCCCAAAACTCTCCGCTGCGGAGTCTGTCGGAATTAGAGTGTATTCCCATGGTGCCTCTGGCGATATCCTTGATGCCATAATACATCATTTGCCGGAGTGATCGGCAAAATTTTTTGGAGACTGTTTCGACCTTGACAACAATATCATTTGACATATGAAATTCCTGTCAACCTAAGATTAATAGGGGATTTATCTAATTTTGTTGTAGAGACCATGCTTTAGGAAATCTCCAGTTTATATCCTTTCCGGTATTTTAGTTTCAGCAATATAGAAAACCTTCCAACTCGCAAAGAATACTAAAGCTGCAAATATAGCTGACCATATAAATCCTGGTTGATTTGAAATATAGCCCTTAAAAACAATATCTCTTGCAGCAGTTATGAAATGAGCGAGCGGATTCCAGTAACTCAATTCTGCAAAGATCCCTGCCTCTGGAATAGGATAGAATACCGGAGAGATAAACATCAAGATTGTCGTTGCTAAGACTACTACATTGGGAACATCCCTCAAAACCCCACTCGATAGAGCCAGAATGAAGCCGATCCCGAGGGTCAATAGAAAAAGCGGTAAAAGCACCAAAGGAAGAAATATGGTTTCCCAGTGAGGTATTGTCTTAAATATAATAAATACCAAAACCAAAAGGCCAATCCTTACCAAAAACTCCACTATTGGCTGTCCTATGGAAGAAACGACCAGGGATACTTTGGAAAAATTGATTTTCACTATCATAGATCCAGCTTGAACCATGCTGTTGCTGGCGGAAGATAGCCCTGAAGCAAAAAGGGTCCAGATGGTGATGCCGAAGAGTGCGAAGACCGGGTAGGGCACATCAATTGCACCTACATTTAGAATCCCGCCTTTGTTTAGAATGACAAATATTCCAACAGCTACTATGGGCAAGATTAGTACCCATAATATACCTAAAATGGTCTGTTTATATCGGGCATTAAAATCCCTCAGAAAAAGCCGCCAGGTAAGTTCACGGCTTTTAATAAGTTCCCGGAACATTTCCTTCCAGATCCCCATACCCATTTTGATCTGCTTATCCGGAATATAAATTGTTACTCTTTCATTATTCATTATCCGGATGATCCCTCCTCTATAAACCCGGCCCCTACTGGAATGAGTGCACCAAGTCCGGCTTTGACAGTAATTTTCCCTTTATCCGGGCAGAAAATATAATCGTTTTTGAGGCTTTTCATATAACTCATTTAAGGATATTACTCATAAAAGAAGAATTGCCTTCTATATATCTATTATCGCCAGGAACATGCTTTTTCAGCAAAAAGTATATTGCATGATATGAGATCAAGTCAATATAGATTTTGAGTTTTTATTTGTTAAATGATGAACCGAGATGCACAGGCGATCTCATAATATAAGATCGCTGTGCCTATTATGGTATGTTTGAAGGCTAATCAGAACCATGCTCGAGAGGAAGCCATGCACATATGGTTTGACGAGCATTATGGCTATATGATAGTTTTTTATCGGATTTGCCATGTAAGCCATATAAATTAATCTTAATTTTATCATAAAGAAGGGGAATCGCAGAATATGCCACAACAAACGGATATCAAAAAAGTCATGATCATTGGTTCGGGTCCGATTGTCATTGGTCAGGCCTGTGAGTTCGATTATTCAGGAACTCAGGCATGTAAAGCCCTGAGGTCGCTTGGTTACAAGATTGTATTGGTCAATTCGAATCCTGCGACCATTATGACGGATCCCGGCATGGCGGATGTGACTTATATCGAGCCTCTTACGATTGAAGCGATCGAGCGCATTATTGCCACGGAACGTCCGGATGCACTGCTGCCCAATCTGGGAGGACAATCCGGACTCAATCTTTCTTCTGAGCTCCATAAACAAGGGATCCTTGATAAATATGCAGTCCAGGTCATTGGCGTGAAAGTGGATGCCATCGAGCGGGGAGAGGACCGAACTGCCTTTAAAAATACAATGAACAGACTCGGGATCGACATGCCGGGGAGTAAGGCTGTGTATAGTGTTGAGGAGGCGGAAGAGGTTGCTGCTGAGCTGGGATATCCTGTGGTGATCCGTCCTGCCTATACCATGGGAGGTACAGGGGGTGGCCTGGTCTATAACATTGAAGAATTGCGAACTGTGGCTGCCCGGGGTATCTCTGCCAGTATGGTCGGTCAGATTCTGGTGGAAGAATCGGTGCTGGGTTGGGAAGAACTGGAGTTAGAGGTCGTTCGTGATGCTAAAAATCAGATGATCACTGTCTGTTTTATAGAAAATGTGGATGCCATGGGGGTGCATACAGGGGATTCCTATTGTACGGCACCCATGTTGACCATTGATGAAAAACTCCAGAAAAAACTGCAGAAGTATTCCTATGATATTGTGGAGGCGATTCAGGTCATTGGCGGCACGAATATCCAATTCGCCCATGACCCCAAAACAGGCCGGGTGGTTGTGATTGAGATCAATCCCCGGACATCCCGCTCATCCGCCCTGGCATCCAAGGCCACGGGTTTTCCTATTGCCCTCGTCTCTTCGAAGCTGGCCGGCGGCCTGACAATGGATGAAATCCCTTACTGGCGTGATGGCACACTCGAAAAATATACGCCATCCGGTGATTATGTGGTAGTGAAATTTGCGCGCTGGGCATTCGAAAAATTCAGAGGCGTTGAGGATAAGCTCGGCACCCAGATGCGGGCTGTAGGTGAAGTGATGAGTATCGGCAAGACCTACAAGGAGGCCCTCCAGAAGTCGATCCGCTCCCTTGAAAACGGCCGTTATGGTTTGGGATTTGCCAAGGATTTCAATAAACTCCCACTTGAAGAACTGATGGCAAAGCTGGCATTTCCCACAAGTGAGCGGCAATTCATCATGTACGAGGCCCTCCGAAAGGGTGCCACTGTCCAGGAGCTTTATGAGAAAACCTATATAAAACCCTGGTTTATTGAGCAGATGAAGGAACTGGTGGCACTGGAGAACAGTATCCTTGAATACAGAGGAAGGCCATTACCCGATGATCTTCTGATACAGGCGAAGAAGGATGGTTTTGCGGATAAGTATCTCTCCCGGATCCTGGGTGTACCTGAGCTTGAAATCCGGAAACACCGGACGAAGCTTGGCGTGACAGAGGGATGGCATGCGGTCCCTGTGAGCGGGGTGGAAAATGCCGCTTATTATTATTCCTCCTATAATGCACCGGATACGGTCGAGGTGAGCCATAATCCCAAAAAGGTGATGATCCTGGGGGGTGGCCCGAACCGGATCGGGCAGGGGATCGAATTTGATTACTGTTGTGTACATGCCGCCTTTGCTTTAAGAGATATGGGATATGAGACCATCATGGTCAACTGCAATCCTGAGACCGTTTCTACGGATTACGACACATCCGACAAGCTTTACTTCGAGCCCCTCACTGTGGAGGATGTCCTGCAGATCTATCAGAAGGAGAAACCCCAGGGGATTATATGCCAGTTTGGCGGTCAAACCCCGCTGAATATTGCCCGGGAGCTTGAAGATGCCGGGGTCCGAATCCTTGGGACCTCTCCGGAGACAATTGACCTTGCCGAAGACCGTGACAGGTTCAGGCAGATGATGGAAAAGCTGGACATACCCATGGCGGAGAGCGGCATGGCAAGCACCATTGATGAGGCCCTGGAGATTGCCGGAAGGATCGGGTATCCGCTCATGGTCCGTCCCTCCTATGTGCTTGGAGGCCGTGGCATGGAGATTGTCTATGACGAGAAGATGCTCAGGGATTACGTAGCGGCTGCAGTGGGCGTTACACCCGACCGTCCCATCCTCATAGATAAATATCTGAGTGATGCCATAGAGGCCGAGGCGGATGCCATTGCAGATGGGAAGGATGCCTTTGTGCCTGCGATTATGGAGCATATTGAACAGGCCGGCATTCATTCGGGGGATTCCGCTTGTGTGATCCCTCCCATCAGCATCCCACAAAAACATCTGGACACCATTTACGAATATACCAAAAAGATCGCCAAGGAGATGAATGTGGTCGGGCTGATGAATATGCAATATGCCATCTATCAGGACAGGGTTTATGTACTCGAAGCCAATCCCAGGGCATCCAGAACCGTGCCTATCGTTTCAAAGGTATGTGGCCTCTCAATGGCCCGGATCGCTACAGAGATTATGCTTGGCAAGAAGCTGTCGGATTTCGGACTTCGAGATATTCGGGTATCCCATTTCGGTGTAAAGGAGGCCGTATTCCCCTTTCCCATGTTTCCCGAGGTAGACCCGCTTTTGGGTCCTGAGATGCGTTCGACCGGGGAGGTATTGGGGCTTGCCGATTCTTTCGGACTGGCCTTTTACAAGGCTCAGGATGCTGCGAAGGCCCAACTGCCCACGAAAGGAACTGTGCTTCTTACGATCTGCGATCGGGATCAAAATGATCTCCTTGTGAAGGTCGCCGGCCAATTTATAAAGCTGGGCTTTAGGATCATGGCCACTGAAGGCACGCAACAATTCCTAAAGGGGCACGGTATCCGGAGTGAATATATACTGAAGGTCCATGAGGGCCGGCCGAATATCATGGATGCGATCAAGAATGGAGAGATCGATCTTGTTATCAACACACCATCGGGCAAATTGAGTGCCTATGATGACTCCTATATCCGAAAATCAGCCATCGGGCATAAAATCCCTTACATTACCACTTTGGCTGCAGCTCTTGCCACTGCGGAAGGCATTACTGCCAGACACAAAGGCGCCCCAAAAGTGAAGTCCCTGCAGGAATACCATGCGGATATCAAGAGATAGAAGTCATTAAAGACCTTTTAATATAACGGTCCATTTTTTCCCATGCCTTTCGAGTGTTGGAATGTCTTCCTTTTGGCTACCTACCCCCTTTTGCTGATGAACAAATGCTCCATGGGAGTACTTTGCCCAGTAAGAGTCATTTCCTTTTTGACTGAAAAAATTCGTGGGAAAAAAGATCTCTTTTACGTCTATTAAAATATTGGAGTATTGGTCGGTGAACCCTTTTGTTCTTCAGAGTATGTAAAAAATTTAATAAAAGTGATGAAAAAGGAGGTGATTGAATGGTTATCGCTTTCGTTTGCCAACTGCGGATTTTATTTTCCCAAAGTTTAAGGAGTAAGAAAGATGGAGAAAAGTGCCGGAAACAAACCCGACCCATACCTATTAAGAAGATTATTGATGTATGGGTTTCTTCTCATTTTTATTTTAACCCCTCTGATTGGCCTATCCCTCTCCTACAATATCGCTCACGGATATGAATCGGATCTGGCGGAAATTGCCTTGCTCAACTATACTTTCCCTTATGATCAGTCAGTAAAGATTATTCATGAATTAATTGATGGACAAACAATTTATATTGCATATGAAGGCGGCTTGAGTGAGACCGAGATGACATACGGCCTTGCAGCGGTTGATCTCAGCGATCCAATTGCTCCCGGAATAATCTGGTCTCTGAGTCTTTCCGATGACATTGAGGATTTGGCTTTAGATGGGTCCTTTCTATATATTTCAACAAGTGAAGGTGGATTTTGGGTGATAGACCTGGAAGCATCCGACGGACCCTGGCTTCAGGATCTCGATACCTTTCAAGAAAAACAGACAAAGACGCGCTATCGAGAATTGAATGGATCGAGCCAATATAATACAACCTTGTCAGTATACAATCTACCGCAATACCCTCCAATCAGCTATCTTAATAACCTGAATTCCCTTCTCGGCGCATATTCCTGGTCGGGGTTTGGCTTTCCTCAGAATTACCGGTTGCCGACATGGTCTCAAACGAATCTCTGGAATCAGCCCTTGAGCCAATATAGCCTTTATATCCCGCAGCAGTGGACAATGCCCATTTCAACCTATGATTTTCTGAATCAATACACAATAACCGGATTGCCTTACAGTTACGGATCTGGCATGTTTACGTATAATTGGATTCCGGGCATCACAGGTGCCTGGCCCCAGACATCCCCGTGGTATGTGACCAAACAACCTACTACATCCTCGTCCTCCTCCTCCTCATCTTCATCAACAAAGGTCAGATATCGTTCACCCGTGCCGGTTACTCTCTCCCTGAATAATACTTCAGATACAGCCATAACCGGCGAGATCACCCTGAGATTGAAGAATCTTGACGGAAAAGGAGTCAGCGAGCAGAGCGAAACACTGACCCTTGACCCGGGTCTGGAGGATTACCCGCTTATTCTGAATAAGGTCCCTGAAGGTACGGATCCGGAGGATTATGCAAAATATAACCTCATGTATAGTTTTGCCGGCACAGGTGCTTCATATAGTGGGCAGAAGAGCCTCTTTCAGGTGGCCGACAAAATGGAGGTCCGAATTATAGGCCCTGATTCCATGTATGCCGGAGAGCCGACCAACCTGGGCATTCATGCCTTTGTGCACGGCCGGCCGGTATCCTTGGAAGGGGCATCTGTAACCGTTGACCTGATCAAGGGAAACACAACTGAACGGCTATACAGTGATATCACGGATGAGAACGGATTCGCCGAAGTCCGTGCGGATATCCCCGAGGCAACCGGATCATGGAAGATCCGTGCCAAGGTAAGCTCAGATCTTGGCTCGGAAACAATCACAGAGGATATTGAGATTGTCCGGTTATACAAGATACTCCTTACTACGGACAAACCCATTTACCAGCCGGGTCAGACCATCCATATCCGCACCCTGACCCTAAAAAAGCCGGAGCTTTTGCCGCAGGCGGATCATGAGATCATTATCGAGGTGGAAGATCCCAAAGGGAATAAGGTCTTCAGGGTTGATCCCCGGACAGATGAATTCGGAGTGGCCTCTGCGGATTTTACCCTGGGCGCGGACATCAATATGGGCCTCTACACCGTCAGGGCCATTCAAATGGAAGAGGGCGTCCCGACCCAATCGGAAAAGAAGGTCACTGTGGAACGCTATGTCCTTCCCAAGTTCAAGGTGGATCTCGAGACCGATGCGGAATACTATTCACCCGGGGATAACATTCACGGGGTGGTCCATGCCAAGTACTTCTTTGGCAAGGACCTCGATGATGCCACTGTCACCATTGAGGCATCAAAGTTTGATGTGGAATTTGTGCCCTTCCAGACCATTGCCGGACAGACCGATGCGGACGGCTTCTTTTCTTTTGACTTGACCCTGCCCACCCATTTTGTCGGCCTGCCCCTGGAACAGGGGAACGCCTTTGTCAAGCTGGATATAAAGGTGGAGGATACCGCAGAGCATGAAGAGGCCATTGTCAGGGAACTGACGGTGACCAAAGATCCTATCCTCATTAAACTCACTCCCGAGAGCGGAAGCATCGTGCCCGGGATTGAAAATGTCATCTACCTGATAACCACTGATCCCAAAGGCAGAGGTATTGCCACCACGAACCGGATCGATTTCGCAGAAGAGACCCTTTACACAGACACCGACGCTCAGGGGATCGGGAGCTTTACTGTAATGCCTGATGAAGGTTCAACGCTCCTTTTTCAGATCACCTCCCAATCAAACGGCCAGAGCGCCTATATCGAGATCGACCTCTCCGATGAGCTTGACCAGGCCAGGATCCTCCTCCGCACGGATCAAGCCATTTACAAAGTGGGCGAAACCATGACCATTGATGTGTCTACACCGGAGTTTATGGCCAGGCGGGTTTTTGTGGACATCATCAGAGACCGCCAGACCATCCTCACGGAAGGGGTGGACATAGACAGTGGTCACGGTCAGCTCATCCTGGATTTAAGCAATGATATGGCAGGCACCCTCCTGGTGGAGGCCTATTATATCTCTTTGGCCACGGAAACTGCTTCGGATGTATATCGTGACAAAAAGATTGTATATGTGAACCCTGCAGAAGATGTCCAGGTGACAGTCGCCTTGGATAAGGATCAGTATCTTCCAGGGGAAAAGGCCATGATTCAGTTTCAGGTGACCCCGGCCCAGACAGCGGCCCTGGGTGTTACCATTGTGGATGAGGCGGTCTATGCCCTCCAGGAGAACCAACCAGGGCTTCTGAAGGTCTATTTCAGCATGGAAGAGGAGATCATGGTGCCGCGATTTTGGCCTTTGCCTGTGCCCTATGAAGAGGCTGTCACAAGCGAATACCCTGACGAAGAGGTCCAGGAAATGGCGCAGATCGCATTTGCCTCGGCAGAAGAGCCTGATGATCCGGGGCTTGATGAAAGCAGTTATCCCGGCCTTGTCCAGAGGATGAAGGAGGCACTGCTCAGCCGTATCAACAAGGATGCGGATCAGGTGGCCAAGGATCTGGGTAATCAGAACATATACAGTGAATCGGCTTACAACAACGCCCTGAGCCAAGGACTGATCAAGACGTACAACGATCCATGGGGCAATGCTTACAAGCTGGAAGTGGGCTATAGCCAGGTCATCCTGGAATCCAACGGCCCTGATGAAAAGTCCGGGACTATGGACGATATCTTTGTGACAAAACCCTATCAACGGGTATATACACCATATACGGCACCCCAAGGCGGTGGAGGCTCGAGAGTCCTGGGCCTTCCCCCCGGGAGTTTTAGGCCTGTAGTCGGGGGCGGCTCCGGCCTGTACGGTTTTGGGGGGGGCGCCATGGGCATGACTGCTCTTAGCAGCGGAGTCAGTTATGGTGGC
>JBLIRM010000127.1:0-9894 GCA_049472295.1 bacterium
GGTGATCCTATTTAACAAATACGCAAGTTTATATACGTTAAAGGTCGTCAGTTCAGAAGACCCTGCTTTATCCAGGGAATCTTTGGTACCACTCACTTTCCTTTTAGAAATTGTTAAAAAAAATTAACAGGTGTTAACAAACTCTGACTTCAAACATTAAATACATAAGTTCATATAAAACAAACCCTTTATCATTTAAACATTTTTTATCATTTGTCTTTGCTTAAAAAATAGTGTTAGTGATTTCTAACACTTTCCTGGGCTGACGGATAAAATCCCTCCGATTATCCTGATCATTAGACTCAAGTCAAATCTAAAAAAATCATTTAAAATTGTATTTTAGTTTTATATTTGTCATTTATTTATTTTTTACTATTGTTTTATTAGATATCTTCCGTCCATACATCATCCCAGAATCAAATATGGCACCTCAATTGCTTAAAGCATAAATCGACATTTTAAAATTCTCATGGAAAATGTGAAATATGATAAGGAAGACAATGAAATTTAACCAAACTTTCATTTAAAGGGGGGTATAAAAATGGAACCAAAATTAAGACTGAATAGAGCGTTATGTAGGGTGTCCTTTCTGATCATTTTTTCTGTTCTATTAATCACGGGTTTTACACTCAACAGCTATGCCGGAGGATACATCTTAGGCACAGCGGCCCAGGATTATCTCACTGCACCTGCTGTTGGATCCAATGTAGTGGGTTATCTGATCGGGGATTATATAGGCCCGGATCTCACCCATCTCCATCTGTTTGTAAAAAAATGCGAGTGTCTTAAAAGGATTGATTACAAATATGAAGGTGTTCTAGCCACTTATCCTCAAATGTTATCCAAGGAAGAGTTTGATGGCCTTACCCCGGAAGTATTGATAGGCATGATCGATACTGACGGGATACTCTCCAGGGAACTCACGAACGGTGAAGGTCTGATTGCTGTCATAGATAATGTCCTGGAGTTCAAGAAAATCGATAACCGTTTTGCCGCAAGAGTCAGCATCAAATTCGTTTACCAGGTTCCTTAAGCTGAAATCCCACAGGATACCCATGAGAGAAGAAATACTGGACACTTAGAAACGGCAAAAAATCTGTAAAACAGGTCATTATTGACATTATCAGGGAAAGGAAGGAATCAGAATGAATATATATATAAGAAAGGTATCCTATCCCTTAATGATATGTTGCTGTATTCTCTTCCTGGGGCTTACTATTATTTTTCTTATGCCGCATCAATCGGAAAAGGCGGCTAATCTTCAATCCCATTCGATCCAGCCCCTGGAAATAGAAAATGAAAACCATTCTCAGGGGGATTTTCAACATACCGGCGTTTTCAGGTCAAATCAAATGCAAGCTGATGGCGATTCCACCCAAGCGGATTCGGGTCATAAATCATTACCAGAAGGGTCTGAAGGAGTTTTATTCCCCGAAATGGATGAAACAGCAAATGATATCGAAAATAATGAAAATAAAGAAAAAGCAGGCCGTGTTGTCAATTATAACAGAAAACATATCCTGGTAAAATTTTTACCTGAGATCGAAGACGGGATTGACATGGGAGGGGAACCCGAACTCCCCGGAAAATTAAAATGCATGCTCTCTAAGGGAAGGGTCTGGAAGATAGAGGTGGGGGAGGATGAAACCGTTGAAGAACTCCTGGAGAAATTCCATATGGATCATTCCCATATGGTTCAGTATGCGCAACTGGATTATGAGTGTGATGCACAGGGTGGATCAATGTATAAACCTTTGAGAAAGATCATCTCAGAGATCGACAAAAAGATCAAAAAAGATAAAAAAATAAAGGTTTCTGAGAAAAAGAAAGATATAATTCATAGAATGACAGGGGCAAGTATCCTTTATAACAACTCATTTTTCTGGTATCTGGAACAAATCAACATTGAAAAGGCATGGGAAGAGACATCGGGTGATCCGAAGGTGGTGATCGCCCTCCTAGACACCGGTGTGGCATACGAGGATGGAAACATACAGGCACATGAATATCCCAGGCTCGCGAGTGATGCGGAACAATATAAAACTGCCTTCGGCCTGAATGGGTTGAATCTTTGGACAAATCCTAATGAAATTCCGGGTAATGGCATCGATGATGAGGGGAATGGTTATGTGGACGACGTGAACGGATTTGACTTTATCGATTATGACGCACATCCCAATGATGATAATGGACACGGTACGCACCTTGCCAATATCATTGCCCATAAGTTCGGAAATGATAGCATTGGTGTCGCCTCCAATTGTACCCTGATGAATCTGAAGATTTTGAATCATCGCGGAAAAGGTTATTCATCAACACTGGCCGAAGGGATCTATTATGCAGCAGATCATGGGGCTGACGTGATCAATCTGAGCCTTGCCTGGCCGGTGGGTCTTGAGCCCGGTCCGGTTGTACAGGAGGCAATCTCCTATGCAGTGAATGCTGGTGCTATTATACTGGCCGGCACAGGAAACGATTCACAGCACTCCGTTTGTTATCCCGCAGCCTATGATGAGGTCATTGCTGTGGGTGCAACCCAGCTAAACTGGACGAGGGCCTATTATTCCAATGTTGGACCCGAAGTGGAGTTTATGACCCCAGGGGGGAATATTTATCTGGATCAGGATTTTGACGGCTATCCGGACGGCATCCTCCAGGAGACATTCGAGACCAGATATGAATTTCTTGATTCCTCTGATATTCTTGCTAATCCATCTGTATTCGGATACAACTTCCTGCAGGGCACTTCCATGGCTACGGCAATTGCCACAGGCGTGGTGGCATTGCTCAGGTCCATCGATAATTCCCTCGATTTAACGGAAATCCGGGAAATACTCCGAAAAACAGCCACAGACCTTGGGCACCCTGGGAGGGATGAGCAATATGGACATGGTCTCATCAATGCCGGTGCAGCCATGGATCTGCTTTGCTACGGGATAGAATCCAACCTGACAAGATATGGTAGGGGCATCTTGGAAAACAAAAAAATCAATACGAAGAAACCTAAAGACAATCATAAATGGTGGGAAAAAAATATAAAGGATCAAGATGATGATGACGAAAGATTTCATGCCATTAGCGCGAGTCAGGATGCAGATATGGACAAGGATCAGGATGGATATGTGACATATGAAGCAGGCGGCATGGACTGTGATGATAATGATCCCTCGATAAATCCCGGTGCAATCGAGATCCCCAATGATGGCATAGATCAGAATTGTGATGGGAGTGATGAGATCGTTACAGAAAACGGGGCTTATACGCACCCTGATTGCCTGGATGATCCTGAAAAACCTGAATTCGATACAGGTTGCAGCAACTGCCTGAATGGTGAGGAAGTCAGTGAGGATTGTATCTAAAGGGTGTGAGGAAACATATTTACTCCGCTTGACAGACAGTAAGGTTGTGAGCAAACATATTTACTCCGCTTGACGGGCAGGCTTTTTAGATTTTCCAAGGTTTAAGGTATTCATAAAAAGTCATTTCGGTGCTTAGAGTAATTTCTTGAAGGCTCTAAGCTCCAACAAAACTTCGTCAGGCGGAGCGAAGCGGAGCTACTATGTTGCTCTTTCCAACCACAGAAAAGCCGGCAAAAAGCCTCCCTATACGCTGCAGTAAATATGTCCGCTCACAACTGCTGCTGGTTCATGTTTTCCTGCGAGGGAATTTGCATAAGGGCTTTCTATACGCTTCAAAAAAAAGTCTGCTCAGGATGATGGGATGAGTGTAGGGGAAATTTAGACAAAGAATGGATTTGATATTAAATTATTTTTAAGCTTCGCAGAATTAAACATCTTTTGTATGTTCTTATCATATATTGGTTGTTTTCGGCTTCAAAAGGCCTCTATACTGGTCTTGAGAGTTTAATAAGGGGTGGTTGAATGATAAGGCCGGGATTCTGCGAGGCTTTTTTGATCATAATTTCTTGAATGGGATGTTTAATCAGTAAAGCGTGAAATCAAAAAGACATCGTCATTATTAATCGAAGCATTTCTCCCACAGAGCTTCTTAAAAAACCTGTATCTCGAGGTCCATAAACCTTCTTCCTTATGATATATTTGCATGAGTATATCCGGACCTTCCACATGATCCATGATCTGTAAATCCCTATATGTGATCAGATCAGGCTTCAGGCTAATATGATCCGGCAATCCATTCGCCTGATTCCCTGAAAACAGACAATTGATGAGCTTCAGAGAGGTATTATCTGCATAAATCCCTCCTCCCTCTGAGTTTGCATGGTTATCCTTAATAAAACAATTTACGATCCTGGGTGAAGCGTTCTGGCATAAGATCCCGCCCCCCTTCTCAGCATTGCCATTTCTTATGGTAAACCCATTTAATATCGAATTTGCATCCTCATTGTGATCAAAACTCACCACACTCCCAACGTCATTGCCATCAATAATCGTTGCATATGGCCCATTCTCCGAGCGAATGGTGATTGATTTTCCATCAAAGCTGATGTTTTCGAAATAGGTCCCATCATGAACAGTGATAATGTCTCCATCAACAGCATGATCAATGGCATCCTGAATCGAAGCATATCTAAAACCCTCTCCCACGCCTTGCGGAAGGATATCAGAAATATCGATACCAAGCATGTTGGCAACTGTGTAGATATCATCATCCGCATCCGGACATTTCACTGTGATCCGATAGATATCCCCGTTCCCAGCCTGATAAGGATAAAAATAACCTGTTGAGGTTTTGGGTTCGGACCAGAGTGAGGCACCGATCAGATAAAATCCCTGGTCAAATGGACTATTTATATCCCTGTTATTCGGATCCACGACAAAATTCTCCATTGAATCCATCACGCAGGTAAAGAATTCCTGATCGGAAAACCCATTATAACCGGTTATGGTACAAGGACCATCAAGGATAACCTTGTGTTTGTTAAATGTGTTCTGATCTATAAACTGATCAGCAATCTCAAATTCCTTTCCAAAAAAGACATTTTCATCCAGGATAAACGCAATAAAGGATTTTTCGGTTGTTCTGCTATTTGCAGTGGCTGTCACATCGATTTTGCCTGCAATCCCTGATATCCCAAAATCCGGTGTGATAGTCAGGATCTCGTTATCATCAATGGTGACATTGACCTGACTATGGCTGCTCGAAGCGCCCAGAGTGACTGCATCCCCGTTTTCATCTGAAGTATCGATGCGTATCTTATGTGGTTCATCTTCGGAATTGAGTATCAGATCTTTGAATTCATTAGCAATGTAAGGCGGCACATCCAGATTGTCATCAATTGTTGTGATCTCCTCCGGTGTCATGGCATCCGTTGTAATCTGAATCTTGTAATCCAGATGACCATCCTCTGAGTAATAGGAATTATTTGCCCAGAGGGAGGCTTTAATGGTATACCTATCCGCTGGCAAATCCATGATTATGGCATTGTCATCCGAGGCTAAGAAATGGTAGCCGGAGTCATAGATGGATATAAAAAATGCCTGGATTGAAGGATAATATCTCGTGCCGCTGATGGTGGTCATGCCTTTTAAATAAACATCATATTCATCCGTATCTCTGGAGTAATTAAATCTGCCGAAGATATTTGGATCCTGGATATAATCACCTGTCTCCAGATTCGGATAACAATCGCTGCCGATGCAGGGTTTAATATTGTAATAAATCTTCAGATTGTCCGGTGGATAGACATGGTTAGTGGTAATCACATTCTGATCCAGGAAGTAATAGCCGTTATCCCTCCCCCCCCATCCGAAATTCACATGGATCTCTCTCCCGGATGCATTGGAACTGTAGCCATCCGCCACTGCCATATGCCCGGGGAAGCGAAGCAGCACAGGCCGGTTGGCGTCAATCTCATCTCTTATGGTCTGAAAGAATAGATTTTCATCCGTTTTATCCATGCTCTCTATAGCTTTGGCATACCCAAAATTTTCTATCAAGGCAGCGATATTGACTGTAGCAAGTGATTCATCCAAACCAAAATCGGTTTCATTGGCAAAAGCCAGATCTCGAATCAGACCTGCCACTTCGTCAACTTCATACTCAGGTGTAAGCAGATCAAGGCTCTGAGGCATATTATCCCAGTGATAATTTTTATATAAAACGGCTCTTATAATTTGTCCGTCCCAATCGTAAGATACAACACCTTTACCGGATATCGGATAATTATGATACTTCATGATTTGGGCCAATGCCACACTGACACAACCTGCCAAGGTCCTTTTGTCCCCGATTTCCGGCAGGAAGCGATTATACGGATCCTTCTGATGCCATAGGGTATTTAAAAGATTTGTACCTGGCGTGTATAGATACCGGATCTTAGTTCCATCATAATTCAATAAGAACGCCCATCTTCTCTGATTCTCTGTATTCAGATAAATCCCTTTGAGCCTTTTCTCCGATTCCATGATAGCCCTGGTTTGATATTCCAATTCCTGAAACAAAAAATTCCTATATCCTTCCGGGAGATCTCCGAAATTACAGGCCAGTGAATATGCCTTTATGGGCGTGAGATCCCTTTTTACGGAAACAAGAATGAACCCTGCCATTTCCAGATGTACCAGGTATGCGATGGGTATTTT
Organism: bacterium; assembly: GCA_049472295.1. Classification (GTDB taxonomy): domain Bacteria; phylum SZUA-182; class SZUA-182; order DTGQ01; family JAFGSM01; genus JBLIRM01. Next base: position 6,561 of record JBLIRM010000127.1, read on the forward strand.
AGGCAGTGAAGGATCTAACACATTGCTTTCTATGAATTCTGTTGCAATAATTCCTTTATCGGAACGTAAAAATTCCAAAAAATTATTAGCTACAGAATCATACTCGTTCTGTGCCCATACAGAGGGACATAAGATCAAAATGGAGAGGGTGAAAACGACTGTCAATACTGTTAAATCTGTGCAAGATAGGTGTTTCCGGATTTCAATCATCATCTGTCTCATTTCTAATAATGGACGTTCTATTCCCTGATTTATATTATAATCCTTTATACTCGACGCTCCAATCGGTCAAAATCATATGCAAATATCGATCCCAGGATTGAAACAGATTCACTAAAATATAACTCTTTATAGAAGATTTGTCCTTTTAAATATCGATTTGCAGCCAATCACATTTGTCTGTCAGTGCAAATGGAATGTTGCGATCTATCTAAGATGACACCAACCTCGAGGATTACCTTATTTCTATCATAGTGAAGAGAACGAACAGTCTATATGGCTCCGGTTCTCATTCTAATCATTCGGACAGAAAAAAGGAACAAAAAGAATATGGCGGCTAAGAGGATGATTGTTCCTGAGGCTGGTAAATTCAAATGAAAGGCAAAAAAAAGACCTATGCTCACAGAGAAGATGGAAACTATAACGGAAATCACAATGGCCTGAAAAAAACTTCTGGCTATTTGAAGGCCTGCTGCTGCAGGAATGACGATCAATGCGGTAACCAGCAGCAGTCCCACAATCTTCATACCGAGCACCACAACAACAGCCGTTAACAGAATCAAAATACTCTCAAAATGCCTGACCCTGATACCGCTGGCCTTGGCTGAATCGGGATCAAAGGTGATGAATAACAATTTCTGGTAAAATACTATAATAGTGACAAACGCGATTATGGTTAGTACCATGGAGGTCAAGACCTCTGTTTTTGAAATGGCCAGTATATTTCCGAACAGATAGCTCATAAGACCCACATTAAAACCGCCTGCAAGACTGGCCAAAATGATTCCTGTAGCCATACCGATGCTGCTGAATATCCCTATGGCCGTATCTTCATATACACCTGCCTTTTCCCTGAGTTTAATAATACCCAAGGCGGATACGATAGCAACACACAGGGCTGCTGTTAAGGGCAGGATATTCAGGAAAAGCCCCAGTGCCACGCCACCAAAGGTGACGTGGGCCAGGCCATGACCCAACATGGCATCCTTTCGCAAAACCAGGAATACTCCGAGAATGGCACATGTAATGGCAATGAATAACCCGGCAAAAAAGGCCCTCTGCATAAAACTATAAGCCAGGAAGGATACCAAAAAAATCCCCTTTCAGTCAGTGTCGATGACAGATCAGATGCCGTTCTCCCTTTAAAAAGGCTTCCACCACAGAAGATTGACAGAATTCTTCATGAGTCCCATGAAAAGCGAGCGTTTGATTAAGGCAGGCCACTTTTGTCACATACTTGGTCACAACCCCTATATCATGTGTGATCAGCATAATCGTTATGCTGTGCTCCTGGTTCAACAAATTGAGCATATCATAAAAACGGGCCTGGGTTGAGGCATCCACCCCTGTCGTCGGCTCATCCAGAATGAGGATTTCCGGATTATTGACCACGGCACGGGCAATAAAGACACGCTGCTGCTGTCCTCCGGAGAGTTCCCCGATCCTGCGGCCCTTGAATTCTGTCATATCAACTTTTTCGAGTGCTTCAGCTATTTGTTCATCCTCTTTTCTACTGCCAAAAGAAGGAAACTTCCTGCCGGATAAAAGCCCCATAGCCACGACTTCCTTCACTGATACAGGGAATAACGGATCGATATGTGTGGCATTCTGTGGCACATATCCCAATCTTCTCCAATCCCCAAATGCCTTTATTGACTGGCCGAACAAAACGACCTCACCTTTTTGAAGAGGCAGGATTCCGAGAAGAAGTTTAACCAGGGTTGTTTTACCGGAGCCGTTTGGCCCAATAAGGGCTAGAAAATCCCCCTGGTTGATCCCAAATGAAATTTCAGAAAGCACCTGATTGGCACCGAATTTGAAATCGACTTCTTTTACCGATATCTGCGAAATCCCTTCTTTACTCACATGCAAGACCTTTCATCAGGTTGCTCAGATTCTCCTCCATAATGGAGATAAAGCTCAGGCTTCTTTCTCTTTCCTCTCTTGTCAGGTTCACGCCCGGATTCAGGGCCAGGGTAATTGCACCGATCTCTTCTGCGATGACCTTTGCCAAACGGTCATTGATCAATCTCTCAAAATAAACGGCCTTTACATCATGGCTTTTGGCAAAATCAATCATATCCGCCATTTCCTTTGGTTTGGGTTCCGCATCAGGGCTTATGCCGTAAAGTGGAATCTGTTCCAAATCATATCGTCTGGCCATATAAGAAAAGGCAGAATGTCCCCCCAAAAGTATCTGCGATCTCTTACAATTTCTCAAGTTTTCGGCATAATGCCGATCAAGGGCAATCAGCTTTTTTTTATATCCCTCACCATTATATTCATAGAATAACCTCCCTTTAGGGTCCATCTTTGAGAATATCTTGACCATCCGGTCAATGATCTTCTCATCATTCCGAAAATCCAGCCAGATGTGGGGATCCATGCCAATAAGATCATGATGATCGCCATTTCCATTTTTATGGATCAGATCCAACCCATCTGAAGCCTCCATAACCACAAGGGATTCCTTCCTTGTCGCTTCCAAAAGATCTTTGATCCATGGCTCCATTCCGGCACCGATATATATAAAGATATGGGCCTTTTTTAAGGATAAAATATCACTGGGTCGGGGCTCCCATGTATGTGGCTCCGAACCGGGGGGAAGTAGCAGTTTGACAGCGATCCTTTCACCACCTACCGCATTTGCAAACTCCTCCAGAGGATATACACTTGTAACAACCTGCAGCCTTTCTGCGGCCCATCCCATGGAACAACACCACAGAAGATTTAAAGCAATAATAAAACACGAAACGGACCTTAATTTTTTTCTCAAAGAACCCCCTTAAAACGACCCCGATCTGAATCTTTTATAAAAATCATTTCCATGATTAATTATCACCTCACAGTATCATACTGAAAGGTAATATAGGAAGGCAAGGATGTCAAGGATTTTAAATATCCGTTTACGGGACGATTAAATATCCATTTAAATAAAATTTTATGTTCATAATTTTTATGAGATTTTTTTTGGATCCACAGATTATGACATCCGGTTTTTATATCAATCTGAATTACATCATTTCGATATTTAAGTCTGAAATTTTACTTAATTGAAATATATAAATAGTCATCCAATTATATTTTATATTATTAATCATATGTTATTGATTAT
>JBLIRM010000128.1:0-9790 GCA_049472295.1 bacterium
AATGATACCGCAGTCCAGCTTGGATACAGAAAGGGAAATGCGGATTTCTCTTTTGGATTTTTTAATGGAGATGTGGATAAGACCGGCAAGGACGACAAGGTCAACTGTTATTTCGCCAATGCGAGTTTTGAATATGCTCAAGATCCGTATAGCCTGGGTTTTGTTGTTTCCTATCTGTCAAACATGGCTGACACGGATGGCCTGGAAGGGGCTGTTGATCCTGCTGCCACAATGAACGATGAAGTGCAGGGTTTGGGTGTATCTCTCAATGTGAATATGGGGACCTGGTTTCTGACGGCCGAATATCTCGCAGCAATGGATGATTTTGAAACAGATCTTTTTGGTGTTTCACAGACCTTCAAGCCAGAGACATACAATGTGGAGTTTGGCTGGGACACAGGTAGAAATGCCACTGTGGCTTTGAAATATGAGCAGTCTGACGACATGGAGATCAATGATGATTTTGATCTTGGTGAGAGTCGATATGGCATATGCCTTGCTTATGAATTATATGATGATGTCGTATTAGGTTTTGAATATCTCCATGAGAAATACGATAACGTCAATCTGAATAAGGGCGAGAGCGATGCGATTACAGCCCAATTGGCGATCGGTTTTTAATGGATGCCATTTGACGACTATTCCGGATACAAGGATCATATCAAACCTGTAACCAAATAATAGTCGCAATATTTATATAAAAATCAGTATACAATCGAAGTTATAATTAAAAGCGTCAGGTGATGAAAGATGACTGATCACCTGGCGCTTTTTTTATTGGTTATGATTCTTTAAAAAAACTGACAAAGATGAAGGGGCCTTATTTGGTAACACATAATAAAAAATCTTGACACATATGATTGGGATTGTTATACTTCTTTTTGGATATCTGGCCAGGTTCTTTGAAATGTTTTTTATGGATGTGTTCAGAAGGTTTATTGCGTCACTTTTTATTCATTTATTCAAGGAAAGGAGCCGTCAATGGTCCGGAAGGCAATGGCATTTTGTCTCACCTTTTTCATGATTTTTTTATTGGTATCTATTGGGTCTGCCCATTTTGGGATGATTGTCCCGTCGGATGATATGGTGACACCAAATGATTCCAAAAATATTGATTTAAAGATCCAATTTGCCCATCCTTTTGAAGGACATCTCATGAATATGGTAAAACCTGAACAGTTCGGGGTCTTGGCCAGGGGGCAAAAGACGGACCTTCTAAATAGTCTCAAGGAGAAAAAAATGGAAGGATCTTCCACCTGGGAATCCGGATTTCAGATCAAAAGACCCGGGGACCACGTCTTTTATGTGGAGCCCAAGCCATACTGGGAGCCTGCAGAGGAATGCTTTATCGTGCATTATACCAAGGTGGTGGTCAATGCCTTTGGTTTGGAAGAGGGATGGGACGAGGAGGTCGGTTTAAAGACTGAAATCGTTCCTTTAACGAGACCTTACGGACTTTGGACAGGAAATCTTTTCCAGGGTGTGGTGAAGGTTGATGGAAAACCGGTGCCCTATGCCGAGGTGGAGGTGGAGTATTATAATGAAAAGGGAAAGGTGAAGTCACCTGCAGATCCGTTCATCACCCAGGTCATAAAGGCAGACGAGAGCGGGATATTTTCCTATGTCATGCCCAGGGAAGGATGGTGGGGTTTTGCAGCCCTCAATACGGATACAAAGAAAATCAAACACACGGATGGTCAGGAATATCCCATAGAGATCGGGGCTGTGCTCTGGGTCAAGACCTATGATATGAAATAGCCTCAGGAAGGCCGGAATACATGCATATATCCGAAGGTGTCCTTTCAGCACCCGTACTGGTTACGGGTGCTGCCGTAGGCATCGTATGCCTTGGGATTGGCCTGAAAAAGATAGATGAAGACAGGATCCCCCTAATAGCTGTTCTCTCTTCGGCATTTTTCGTCGCATCCCTGATTCATGTCCCTATCGGACCCTCCAGTATCCATCTGGTCCTGAACGGGATATGTGGGTTGCTGCTGGGATGGGCTGCTTTCCCGGCCATTGTTGTGGCATTGTTCCTACAGGCCGTGCTTTTTCAATTCGGCGGGCTGACCACACTGGGCGTTAATACGGTGATTATGGCATTCCCGAGCATTTTATGTTTTTATATCTTCAATTGGCTGGTGAAGAGAAAAGAGGTCTGGATTTGGACCAGTGCCTCATTCGCATGCGGTGCCTTTTCAGTATTTGCCAGCGGTCTGTTGGTTGCCGTTGCACTGGTCTCTACAGGAGAGCCATTTATGCAGGCGGCCCAGTTGGTGGTCCTTGCCCACATACCGGTCATGATGATCGAGGGCCTGATCACCAGTTTTTGTATCGCATTTTTGAAAAAGGTGAAACCCCAATTATTAGAGGTCGCACATGAGCGTCAAAAAAAGTATTAATGAGAATATCTTTTATTTCCGTTGTTTGTTTTTTTTGTGCCTTGTGTTGTTGATGACGACTTGGCTCCCTTCGGTTGCAAAGGCGCACAAGGTCAATATATTTGCCTATGCGGAAGGTGAAAGGATCTTTACTGAGAGCTACTTTAATGACGGGGCCCCCTGTAAGGGTTCAAAGATTCAGGTCTATGATGCCGAGGGGAAAGAAATCCTTGAAGGGGAAACGGATGAAGAGGGTTTTTTTTCATTCCGGATCCCTCAGAGAATGGATTTAAAGATTGTCCTCACGGCAAGCATGGGGCATAAGGCCGAATACAGGATGTCTGCCGCGGAGATCCCTGAAACGGTCTCTCAAAAAATTGGGGATCAGGGATTTGCCTCAAGCCCTCAAGAAAGGGATTCCGGGGAAAAGATGACAGCGGAAGTTACCGATGAGAATATAGAAGAAGAATCATCAAACCGGCCTCTCATCCCAATGGACATGGATCAGCTCCGGTCAGTGGTGGAGGATGCTGTCGACCGTGCCATGGAAAAAAGGATGAAGCCTTTGATACACACAATGGCCAGAGCACAGGGCAGAGGTGTCTCATGGAATGACATCATTGGCGGTATCGGGTATATCTTCGGATTGATGGGCGTGATACTCTATTTCAAGAAAAGGAAGGAATGAATTGATCAAAGAGGAATTTACGGATGGTCATTCCATCATCCACCGTCTGGACCCCAGGGTAAAGATCCTGGCAGCCCTTTTCTTCTCCATTGTCGTAGCTGTCAGTAATTCATGGGACCTGTTGTTTCTTTCTTTCATCTTTTGCTTTTTGATCCTGGCCTTTGCAAGATTACGATTGAAAAGGCTTTTGAGCCGAATCCTGATTGTGAATGGTTTTATCCTCTTTCTCTGGCTTTTTCTGCCCTTTACCTATCCCGGACGGGCCATATTTTCAATCGGCCCCTTTCAAGCCACTTATGAAGGCATACACTATGCCCTTCTCATCACGGTAAAGTCCAATGTGATCATCCTTGCCTGCATCGGCCTTCTTTCCACATCCTCCATCTTTTCTCTGGTTCACGCCTTGCGTCATTTACATATTCCTGATAAGTTAATTCAGATCTTCTTCTTTAATTACAGATATATTCATGTGCTTTATTTGGAGTTCCACAAGATGAGAAACACCCTAAGAGTCAGGTGTTTCAGACCCGGAAACAATATCCGGAGCTATCGCACCTTTGCCAATCTCGTGGCCATGCTCTTATTAAAGAGTTATGACAGGGCAGAAAGGGTTTACCATGCGATGCTTTGCAGGGGATTTAAGGGACGGTATCATGTCCTGGATCATTTTTCCCTATCTGCCTCGGATATCGCCATAGGTGTGTTGATGTTTCTTTTTATCATGGGGATGGTTTTATGCGAATGGATGCCAATGTGCCTTTAATCAGGTTAAGAGAAATCAGGTTTGCCTACCCTTACCGTCCTGAGGTCTTGAGAGGGATCGATCTGGATTTTTTCAGGGGAGACCGGATTGGTTTGGTGGGGGCCAATGGGAGTGGAAAAACAACGCTTTTTCATATCATTATGGGCCTTCTGAGGCCAAAGCAGGGGGCAATAGAGATATTCGGAAGCCAGAGGAGAGAAGAAAAGGATTTTCACCAGGTCAGGGAGAAGATAGGGCTCCTTTTTCAGGACCCGGATGATCAACTCTTCAGCCCAACGGTAGCCCAGGATGTGGCCTTTGGTCCTCTGAACCTTGGGAAATCCAGGGAAGAGGCCATGGATATCGTGCATGAGACACTGGGTGTATTGGGACTTTCCGGTTTTGAGGAGCGGGTGACATATCAATTGTCCGGTGGGGAGAAAAAGCTGGTCTCCCTTGCCACGGTCCTCTCCATGCAGCCGGAGGTCCTTCTTTTGGATGAACCTGTGGCAGGTCTGGATGAGTCCATGACCGAGAGATTCATGACGTTTTTAAAGGACTCAGGCCTTTCCTATATCATTGTCTCCCATGATCATGATTTCCTTCTGAATACTACTGAATCGCTTTATCAGATCAAAGATGGACGTTTGAGAAAATTGGGAAAAGATGGCCAATCAGTCCAGAAACAGGTCAAGTTCAAACCGATTGAAAGCTGCATAAGCCCTTGAACCGATCACTGATGGCTGGAGCAGGCCTGGGATACCAGTATCCCCTCGATCACCAGCCAAGCCGACAATACCAGGCATATTCCTCCGATCACTACCAGGAGCCAGTTGGATGAGGCCACAAAATCTTTTATATTGAGAAAAAGTCCCCAGATAGTCATAATAATCATGAAAATAAAAGGGATCAAGGTGAGCCAGAACCATGGGCCCTTTCTTTTGAGGTAGACCGTGATCACAAGCAGGGCCAGAGCCGCCAGGATTTGATTGATTGCACCAAAAAGGGGCCAGAGAGTCAGGGCCCCTTTTCCATGGGCACCGGTTGCAAAGGCCAGGATAAGGGCGCTTACGACAGCGATTCCAGTGGCAATCCATCGATTGGCCAGAACATCCAATTTGATGTCCGTTGCAAGTTCCGCAATGATATACCTCTGGATCCGTGTGGCTGTATCCAGTGTGGTTCCAGCGAATGATGCGATAAATACACCCATAATGACGATCCCGATGAACTTGGGTATGCCGATGGTGGCCATCATGTTTGCGGAACCCACCACCATGGCATTGATCTTGGCCCCAAGACCTGCAGCACCCGACCAACTGGCATAATGGGCATTCCAGGCCGCGACCCCTTGCAGGATTTGTCCATCTTTAGAGGCATAGGCCAGACCGATCCCCGCCCCACAGGCAATGATCACCAAGACTGCCAGTGCGGATTCCAAGAGCATGGAACCATATCCCACAAAAAGGGCATCCTTTTCATTAGAGACTTGCTTGGCTGATGTGCCTGAGGATACAAGGGAGTGAAAGCCGGAGATGGCCCCGCAGGCAATGGTGATAAAAAGGAATGGCCACATGGAAGGCGCGCCTGCCGGGTGTAGGTTAAAAGCAGGGGCGACCATGGGCATCCCTCTGAAAAGCCCTGTTGCAAGCACGCCAATGATAAGAATTCCCATACCGATAAAGAGTTCCCATGCATTGATATAATCCCTGGGTTGCAGAAGGGCTGTTACAGGAATGGTAGAGGCAATGTATGCATAAATAAGTAGGATAATAGTCCAGACACCGGTGGGAGGCATGCCGAAAATGGATGGCATCTCAAGTGGGATATAATGACCCAGCACTACAGTGGTATACATAAGGATGATGGCGAATAAGGTATAAAGAACGATATTTGCCTGTTTTTTATAAACCATATAACCTAAAAAAACAGCGATGGGGATCTCGAACCACACGGGAAAAACAGATTGTGGGAAAAGTGAGAATATTATGGCGATCACCAGTCCAAAGATGGCGATCACAATCAGGAGCTCAAAAAACACAATCAGAAAGAAGATGATCCTGGCCCTGCGGTTGAGATATTTGCTTGTAATGTCGGCAATGGATTTCCCCTTATTCCGCAAAGAGATGATAAGGGAACCGAAGTCATGCACGGCCCCCATGACAATCGATCCTAGGAAAACCCAAAGAAATGCGGGAATCCAGCCCCAGATTATACCGATGGCAGGCCCTACAATGGGACCTGTGCCTGCAATGGAGGCAAAATGATGCCCGAAAATAACCCCCTTTTTGGTAGGGACATAATCGATCCCATCGTTGAATTCATGGGAAGGTGTCAGGGTCTCTCTATTGATCTTGAAGACCTTTCTTGAAAGGAAACGGCCATAGGTATGGTATACAATAATATAACCGAGAAACGAAAGCACCATCAAAAGCACGGACCCCATGGTTTTCCCCCTTGATAAAAATGATGTTAAAGAAGTGTCAATGTTGAATGATCAAAATTCATTATAGAAAAGGCCCTTATTTTGTGTCAAGGAATCTTCATATCCCATAATGTGAGCAGATATTTTATGGAACGATGCAGAAACCCGATCAATTTACATCAGTGATGTTGTTCTCACCCTCCCATCCCCATGAGCAAATATGTTACTGCAGCGTATCAGGAGGTTACATCTGCTCAGCAAAGCGATCAATCTTCCCTCGCAATGTTCTTCCTCACCTTCGCCATATCCTGCGTTCCATCTCCTCAAGCAGAGGGAAAAGGCTCCTTCGATGAACTGCAGATATACATACGCCATGATGTCTTCTGCTGACCATATCAGCCATATGAGGATCTACCAGATCCGTTTTGTTAAAGCATAAGAGGGTGGGTTTCTGATCCAATGCCAGGCCTTCGAGAATTCGATTCACCGATTCGATATGATCCTCGAAGAAGGGATTGCTGATATCCACCACATGAAGCAAAAAATCGGCATCTTCCAGTTCCTCCAGGGTGGCCTTAAAAGCACCGATAAGGGTTTTGGGCAGAGAGCGGATAAATCCCACAGTGTCTGTGATAATGATCTCCCGTTCTCTGGGGAAACGAAGCCGTCGGGTGGCTGTATCCAGGGTTGCAAAAAGGAGATCCTCCACAAAGACCCGGCTTTCGGTGAGGGCATTTAGAAGTGTGGATTTTCCTGCGTTGGTGTAACCGATTATCGAGCATATGGGAAGACTTGTCTTAATGCGCAGTGAGCGCATCTGTCGTCTTCTTCTGCCGATTGCAGTAAGCCTTTTTTCCAAATGGGATATCCTCTCCCGGATATGCCGTCTGTCAATCTCCAGCTTGGTTTCACCGGGGCCTCGACCGCCGATTCCTCCCATCAATCGTGACATGGCCGTTCCCTTCCCCTTTAGTCTGGGCAGCAGGTATTTTAATTGGGCCAGTTCCACCTGGACCTTTCCGTCCAATGTATGGGCCCTTCGGGCAAAGATGTCCAGAATAAGCTGGGGCCGGTCTATTACTTTCAGTTCAGTAAGATTACAGATGTTTGTCAACTGATCAGGGGTCAGTTCCTGATCAAAACAGATCATCCCGGCCCCAAGCTGCAAGGCACGGATCACCATCTCTTTGACCTTTCCTGAACCCATGAGATATCTGGGATTATATTTCGTGACCCTTTGAATGATGACGTCCAGTACCTGGATATGGGCGGTTCTGGCCAGTTCCTTTAATTCGGCAATGGATTCCTCAGCCTCAATCCAGGAGCCTGTTAGCACGCTTATAAGAATGGCCCTTTCCTCAATACCTCCAATCTCCATGGATTTTGGTCTTGTTCTGGAAATCTCTTCTTCCAGTGCGCTCACGAAGTGATGAAAATCCATCTTTGATTGATAAAATGGGGTTGGGGGGAGCATTTCATAGATTTTTCCATCCTGATTGGGTGGGAGCAGATGGGCCAGATGGATCTGGCCGGGCAGTCCATCTGAACCCACCTCCAGGGCCGCAATAAGATCGAATCTCAAAAGTGCCAGATCGGTAAGGTCATGTTTGCTTAACCCCTTTGAGTTGAGATGGGTGTGAATGAAGCGGATACCTCGAAGCCTGTTGCTTCCCACTCGGTATGCCTTGAATTCGGGCAGGCTGATATCCTTTGAGCTACCGACCATTACATAAGGGATTTCGCCTTTCCTGTCAATGAAAACGCCAACCTGCCGTTTAATTTCCATTGATAATTCCGTCATGTATCTGGCCAGTTCGGGAGAGATGAGATCATCCGGGGGTATCCGGCGGCGATAGATCCTCTCGATCTTCTTTATATGGCTTTTTTTTAGCCCGGTCAATTGACCGTAGGGTTTATGGATAATGCCTCCTTTATCTATTGATAATTCAAGGGCTCGCTTCGGTGCGAACAACAACTCGCCTTGGGTTCGAAGAATTGCTTTGCTGCGGCAATACCTTATCATCAGGCTCTAATCATAGGATAGCATATTCATTGCAAAACCGACAAGTTGTAACACTATGTTTTTTTGATATTCAGGGATGAATGGAGTGATATCCTGGACCCCGGTTTTTATATCTTTCTTTTAACAGGCTTGCATATGGCTGATGATGGTATTGACACAAAATATATCCATATGTTATTGTTTGTTAGAAAAATTTGAAACATAGACACTTTAAAAAGGTAGAGGGCTATGAAACTTAAAGAGGTTTCCTTATTCACCGAGTTTACAGATAAACAATTGGAAAAGGTTCGGAAGATTACACGGCCTGTCAATTATGCAACGCGAGAGCCCATTATCAAATACAATGATGAAAGCAATGAATTCTATATACTTGAAGAAGGCAAGGTGCAGGTTGAAGTGCCTGTTGAGGAAGGCAAAAATATCATCTCTATTCTACGGCCCATAGCCATATTCGGAGAAGTTGGGCTTTTGGACGAGGCGCATCGATCCGCTTCAGTGGTAGCAACAGAGCCGTGCAAGATTTTAATTATTAAAAACAGTGATTTTTTGGCATTATTGGACGAAGATAAAGATATGGCACACAAATTCTATCGCTCTCTCGGCCAGATTCTGTATAAACGGATGTGTAAGACCACATCACAGCTTACCTTCTTTAAGATTGCCTATCGTTTAATGAGTGATTGAATTGTCTTAATAAGTGCATAAAAAACCAGGTCTCTGGCAGCCCCTCAAATAGACATACCTTTTTAGATCAGATTTTTCCAGTCACCTGTTCGGTGCGCAATCATAACGATTTATTTTTGATGCGGAGATTTCCGACTGCAAATCTTTATTGGTGGTTTTCAATTGGTTTTGAGAATGTATCGGAATCTCATTCTTGATAATATGGCTGACAGAAAAGAAATATGTTAATATTGATGGATTAGTAAAAAGTCAAGCAGCGAGTCATTGCGAGGAGCGCAGCGAAGAAGCAATCTAATAAATACAAGCAGATATGGAACACAAGATTGCTTCGTTTTCCCCCACGCTTCGCTCTGGGCTTTGGCTCACCGCAATGACTTAGGAGATAACTTTTTACGAGGCCATCAATATTAAAACATTAAATATATCAGGGATCGGGGTATGATGGATAAAGATAAGGTGCGGAAGATAGGAGAAATGGGCCTTTTGGATCTTATCGGCCGTCAGTTGAAGGGGTCCTTTTCTAAATTAAATCCCATGAAATTGCTCTTAGGTTTTGGCGACGATGCCGCTTTGATCCGTACCGATCATTCATACAACCTTCTGGTGAGCACAGATCTGCTCGTGGAAGATGTTCACTTCAGAATGCGTTATTTTTCTCCTGATCAACTGGGTTATAAGGCTTTGGCTGTCAATATCAGTGATATTGCCGCAATGGGGGGGATACCTACTCAGGCCCTGATCGGGCTTGCCATCCCTAATGATACGGAGATCAAATTCGTGAAGGGACTTTACAACGGACTGATAAAGACCGGCCATGAATACGGGGTCCAGGTCATCGGGGGGGATA
>JBLIRM010000129.1:0-9500 GCA_049472295.1 bacterium
GTTGAATATTAGAAAAATGATATGTCTCAATCGGAAGAAATGATATTATGTTTTTTAGCATACAAGCTAAAAAAATCCTGTTTTATCTGAAGCCGTTGCAATGGATTATGGATTATAAGAACACCGGACCCGCATGCAGCCTATGAGATCCATTTATCTTCACATGCGAATTCTGCGGGTCCGGTTTATATTCGGAGCGCTATAAATGTTATCTGTTTTGTTGATAGACGACGAATTGGCTATTTGTGAACTGATGTATGACTTTTTAAATAGAAAAGGTTACAGGATCAGAACATCTCAATCCGGAAAGGAAGTCTTCAGATTAATCGATGCGGAGAAACCTGACATCATCTTCCTCGATTTGATGATGCCCGACATGACCGGAGAAGATATTTTAATGAGGATAAAGAAAGATTATCCTGATATTCCGGTTATAATAATTACAGCCTTAAATGACTCAAAAAAAGCTATTGAGCTTCTGGTTCAAGGCGCATCTGATTATTTAACAAAACCGTTTGATTTGTTTTATATTGAAAAATATCTGTCCACTTGGGAAGAATTATCAGATGTATGATCTCTTCGATAAGACATACGGCAATCGTATAGATATGGTTCTTGTGGCAGATTTCAAATTTGAGAAAAGGGCCTTCTTTACCCTTTGAGGAATAAACCTATTCTGTTGAATTCTGGGTTGACCAGAATTCCAACTCCTCTTCTTCGGACTTAATTTCAGGTATTTTTTTCAATTTGCTTATTGAATTATCCCAAACGCCTTTCCCCATTGGCTAATTCCTCTAATCCTCTTCTGTCCAATATCTTTATGAAACGTTTGCCATCCGAATCAATGAACCCCTGTTTAACCATCCGGGTCAAAATCCGTGAAAGGGTCTCAGGTATTGTCCCCAAGAGACTTGCCAACTGCCCTTTTGAAATATCCAGGAAGAATTCATGTGCTCCATTTTCATTTTCGATTGAATAAATGAGATATGCAGCCAATCGACCGGGAACCTCTTTCAAGGAAAGGTTTTCTATGACATTTGTGAATCTTTGCAGACGATGGGATAATACGGCCAGCATATTCAAGGCCAGGGAGGGATCTTTTTTGATCAGATCGACAAAGGCGTTTTTAGGGAAAAAGAGGACATCGGCATCCTCAATTGCCTCCGCATAAGCCGGGAAGGGATTTCCTGTAAAGGCCGGCACTTCTCCGAAGGGTTCTCCCGGGCCAAAAAAGTGAAGGATCTGTTCCTTGCCTTCGGAAGAGAGTTTATAGATCTTGACCTTGCCGGACATCACAATATAAAAGCCGGTGCTTTCGCTTCCTTCGAAAAAGATGACCTTGTCTTTATTGAAGGCCTTCTTTATAGAAATAGTGGCAAGTCTTTCCAGATAGACCCTGGGAAGACCTTTAAAAAGCGGGATCTCTGCAAGATACTCAATCATTTCCATAGACATATCTCCGAATGGATTATATCATCATTCTTTTATCCATGTCATTTCGATGCCGTTTGACTTAAGTCAATGTCAATTTTCACAGGACCTATTATAATTATAATTAAAGAAAGAATGACTTAAAAGGAAAACATCGTATCACATAATAGAGTGAGGAGGCAGAATCATGAGATGCCCTGGACAGGATACCCGATTCTGGAAACCGGAAGACATATTTGAAATGAGTTGCCCCAAATGCGGGCATCAGGTAGAGTTCTTCAAGGATGAGCCTTCCCGCAAATGTAAAAACTGTGGCCACAGGGTCCTGAATCCAAAGATAGATTTCGGGTGCGCGTCTTACTGCAAATTTGCCGAACAATGCCTGGGAAGCCTGCCTCCTGAGCTCCTGGCCCAGAAAGAAGAACTCTTCAAGAACCGGGTCGCCTTTGAAATGAAACGATATTTTAACAAGGATTTCAAGAGGATCGGTCATGCGGCCAAGGTGGCAAGGTATGCGGAACGGATACTTCAAAAAGAAAGGGGGGATATGGCTATTGTACTCACTGCGGCTTATCTGCACGATATCGGGATCAAAGAAGCGGAAGAGAGATATCACAGCACCGATCCCGCCTATCAGGAGGAACTGGGGCCGCCCATTGCCAGAGAGATCCTGCAGAAACTGAATGCGGACCCCAAATTGACTGAAGAGGTCTGCGATATTATCGCTCATCACCATCACCCAAGGGCCAATGAATCAGATAATTTCAAGGTGCTTTATGATGCGGACCTGATAGTAAATCTGGAGGAGAGTCATCATAAATCCCCATTTAAAAAGGAAAAGATAGAAACAGTTATTGACAAAGAATTCTTAACGGCCACAGGAAAAATACTCGCAAGATCTGTGCTTTTATCAGAAAAAGATGAACCATGATGAAGGAGTCAACCATGCAAGTCAAAAGAAAGATTATCCAGATCAATGAGGAGTTGTGCAATGGCTGCGGCCTGTGTGCCGAAGCTTGCTCTGAAGGCGCCATCCGGATTGTCGATGGAAAGGCAAAACTGGTGGCTGAAAAATACTGTGACGGCCTGGGCATGTGTATCGGGGAATGTCCTGAGGGGGCAATTACAATTATCGAGAAAGAGGCGGATGAGTTCGATCCGGAGGCCGTTGAGGCATTCCTCAAGACCCAGGAACCTGCAATGGAATGCGGCTGTCCCTCTTCACATGTCCAGGAATTAAAACCTATGACCCCGTGTCAAAAGGCAAACCAACCCGTTCACCAGCAAAGTGGCTTCTCGGCACTGACCCACTGGCCGGTGCAGATCCGGCTGATCCCAGCCACGGCCCCCTTTCTGAAAAACGCCCGTCTTTTGGTGGCAGCGGATTGCACCTGTGTGGCATTACCCAATCTGCATGATGGTTATCTGCAAGGGAGGGTGGTGATGATCGGCTGCCCGAAATTTGATGACCCGGAACCCTATATCCGGAAATTTGCGGACATCTTCAGGAACAATTCCATTAAAGAAATCAGTGTGCTTGTGATGGAGGTCCCCTGTTGTTCTGGGCTTCCTGTGCTCGTCAAAAAGGGGATGGACATCGCAGGGAAGGCAATCCCCATACAGAAGATCGTGATTAATACCAAGGGTCAAGTGATTCAAAAATAGGCATTAGGAGGGAAACAGCCATGAAGATCACAAAGTTGAAAAATGCAGCATCAAATCCCAACCCACATCAGGTGGAAGCCAAAAAACTTTACGATACGGAAAATGCCATTGTCGTCCATATCATGTTAAAGCCCGGGGAGTCTTTGAAAAGGCATATCACCCCTGTGGATGTATTCTTCTATGTATTGGAAGGAAAAGGCATAGTGGAAATCGGGGATGAAAAAGAGGAAGTGGGGCCCGACACCCTGATCAAAAGCCCCGCCAGAATACCGCATTGCCTTTATAATGAAGGGAAAGGGCAATTTCGTGTACTTGTGGTAAAGGTGCCAAGGCCCAGGGAATCCACAAGGATCTTATAAAAAAAAACTTAAAGGCCCTCAAAGGATGATTGAGATGCAAGAGCTTAGGTGTCAAAAGAGATACTTTATCAACCTTCACTGTCCTTATGATATTGCATGTATCCGATATCAAGACAGAGAATACAACCTTGATAACGCAGGTCGACTTTTGTGGCTTCTCAGGGCAGATAAAAAGATTGAAAGGAGCCTCAATAACTGTTTTGTGGAGAAGTGGGACATGGGAAATGACGGTATCTTCAAAAATACCAGGCTGCTTGATGAAAAAGAGGCAGAAATGCTTTATGAAACCATGATTCAGGACCTTTCAGAGATCATGGGCGTCCTCGTATCTGACACGGAAGGTTTACAGAAGTATTCGATCACCCATAATGCGAAGGAGGTCCGTGCCTTTATAGAAAAGGTCTTATCCAATGATTATAAAAAGGTCATAGAGGATCAGGAAAGATTCAAGCAGGTATATGGTCATATCGAGATTCTTCCGCATGACCTTCCGATGCCTTTGATCATTCAATTGACTAAAGGATGCGCTTACAATGAGTGTACCTTTTGCGGGTTTTATAAAGGTAGACCTTTCAGGATAAAGGGGATTAATGAAGTCAAAGGGCATATCCGGGATGTCAAGACATTTCTTGGGGAATCCATCTCAAACATGCAGAGCATATTCCTGGGAGATGCCAATGCCCTGATGATAGAACAGGATGCATTGCTACGTATGTTGGATATGATCAATGAAGAATTCCTGATCATGCCCGCATGCCGTGAAGAAACCGACCCATATCATGTCCCCCTGTTCAGCAACCCGGGAAACAGGCCTCATGCCTTTGAGGGGATATATTCCTTTATTGATGCCTTTTGGGGGAGGCAAAAGCATACAGAGGAGTTTCGCCAATTAAAGGAAAGAAATGTCAGAAGGATCTATATAGGATTGGAATCCGGTTCCAACCGGATCCTCTCATTGATCAAAAAATGTAATACTGCAGAGGACATCATGGCATTAACGCACAGGATAAAGGAAGCGGGCATCCCTGTCGGGATCATGCTGATCGCGGGATTGGGAGGAAAAAGATTCTCAGATGAACATGTGGATGAGTCAATAAGGATAATCAATCATCTAAATCTCAATAATCATGACAATATCTACTTCTCCCATCTTTTTTCCCACGAAAAGGCCTCTTATCAGGAGGATATGAAACGCAAAGGCATTAACGAATTAACCTACGAGGAAGAAAATCGCCAGATCCGGGAGATAAGCAGCGGGCTTGGCTTTGCCCCCCTGCACTCCCCGGACATCAAGGGGTACGAAATAAGGTATGTCAGATTCTGACATCGAAAGGAGAAAGGAGATGTTTTGTTTTCAGTGTGAACAAACTGCAAAAGGAGAGGGTTGCACCAGGATAGGTGTTTGTGGCAAACCACCCGAGGTGGCCGCACTCCAGGACTTTCTCATCCATGCATTAAAGGGCCTGGCCCTCTATGCAGTGGAGGGAAGAAGGATGGGGATGGATGATCATGAGGTGGACACCTTTGCCTGTAAGGCACTATTCGCAACGCTGACCAATGTCAATTTTGATCCGGAACGATTTGTAAAGCTGATTCATCAATGCATAAAATTAAGAAATGCCCTCAAAGAAAGTATTAAGAAGGCCGGGGGAAGGATCGATTTTGATCATCCTGAAGCAAGCCTCACTCCTGCCCAGGATCTCAATGAATTGATTCAACAGGGGGAGGCAGCAGGTATAAAATCCGATCCCGGCATCTCTTCGGATATCATTTCCCTTAGAGAAATCCTGATGTACGGTTTAAAGGGGATCGCTGCCTATGCCGATCACGCCCAGATTCTTGGCGCTGAGGATAGCAGGGCCTATGCCTTCATCCATGAAGCCCTTGCAGCAACACTGAAAAAGGGGCTGACAGCGGACGACTGGCTTAAACTGGTTTTGAAATGCGGTGAAATCAACCTTCTAACTATGGAACTCCTGGATAGGGCGAACACGGAAACATACGGAAACCCGGTCCCCACAAAGGTACCCCTTGGCGTTAAAAAAGGGAAGGCCATCCTGGTATCGGGTCATGACCTCAAGGACCTGGAGGAGATCTTGAAGCAGAGTGAAGGGAAAGGGATATATGTCTATACCCACGGGGAGATGCTCCCTGCCCACGGATATCCGGGATTAAAAAAATATCCGCATTTTTATGGACATTACGGCACCGCATGGCAAAATCAGACAAAGGAGTTTGCGGAATTTCCCGGTAGCATACTTATGACAACAAACTGCATTCAAAAACCAAAGGATGTCTATCAGGATCATATCTTCACCAGCGGTCAGGTGGGATGGCCCGGAGTCACACACATAGAGAACGGGGATTTTACTGCTGTGATAGAAAAGGCCCTTTCGCTCCCAGGATTTCCCGAAGATCGGAATCACAGATCGGTGATGGTGGGTTTTGGCCACAACGCCATCCTTTCCGTGGCAGACAAGATTATTGCAGCAGTCAAAGGAAAAAGGATCCGCCACTTTTTTCTGGTAGCCGGCTGTGACGGGGCAAAACCGGGGCGAAATTACTACACCCGTTTTGTCGAGCTCGTCCCGGAGGACTGTATTGTGTTGACCCTAGCATGCGGAAAATTCCGGTTCTTTGACAAGGATCTCGGAGAGATTGACGGCCTGCCCCGGCTAATCGACATCGGTCAGTGCAATGATGCCTATTCCGCCATACAGACCGCCATCGCACTTTCCAAGGCCTTTGACTGCGACGTTAATGATCTCCCCCTTTCCATGGTCCTTTCATGGTTTGAGCAGAAAGCGGTGGCCATTTTATTGACCCTTTTATATATGGGCATAAAGGATATCAGGCTCGGACCCAGCTTGCCTGCCTTTGTTTCCGAAAATGTACTCAATATTCTCGTGAAAGAATTCAACATCATGTCGATCTCGACCCCGGAAGAGGACATATATGCCATCCTGGGATAGAGAAAAACCTTATCCGGACTGCCCTGCGATGCAGGGCAATCCTCCTTAAGGAGGCGTTTTTTGTTTTTGGTGCCCATTGGCCCTTTAATGATAGGTAACCGTTCACGCTATTTGTAATTGCAGGGCATTGCGGGTCATTGCGGGCGAAGCGAAGCAATCTCGTTTTTGAGATTGCCACGTCGCCTTAGGCTCCTCGCAATGACAATAGGGAAATGCGGTGAACGGTTACAATGATAGAACACCGATTGATTGAGTAAACTACCACCGACCTTGCGGTGGCTTTGACCATCAGCAAAATCCCATGAAAATAATCAGGGATCGGATGTTAGATATGCTTTCAAAGAAAAAGCAAAGAGAGATTAAAACCATCGAAAAGATGATGCGGATTTATTGCCATGGACGGCATAAAACAGCCGCATGGTTATGCCCTGAATGTGAAGGGCTTTTAAGCTATGCGACACAACGCATTCACCACTGCCCCCTCAAAGGGAAAAAAACGACCTGTGCCCAATGTCCGGTCCACTGCTATAAACCTAAGATGAGAAAAAAAATAAGGGATGTCATGCGTTATGCCGGCCCCCGTACGACCTACAGGCATCCTTTTTTGACCATTTATCATCTGTTTGATGGCTGGAAACCAAGGCTATTAAGTCGTCATATAATCAAGAAAAGCAAAGATATACTGAGATGGTTTTCAGGTTGATTCCCTTAGTGATTGCCTATCTGCTTCTGGCTGCTCATTTTTTGAGAGGCGGGAATCTCGGGTTGACGATGTTGTGCCTTCTGATCCCATTTCTACTTTTAATCAAGAAACGCTGGTGTCTGACTATCGTCCAGGCATCCTTATTTCTGGGCTCATGGATTTGGATACGGACTGCCATTATTATCATTCATGAACGAATGATGCTTGGTATTTCCTGGTGGAAAGTATTGATCATACTCGGTCCTATAGCCATCTTTACCCTTTCGGCAGGATTATTATTGAATTCACCAATGGTGAGAGAAAAGTATCCATCTCAGATTTAAAAACAGCACAGGATAAATTTATCTATCTTTCTCCATATCTATTATGATCAGATATCATAAAAAATACGGAAATCTCATATAGAAAAAAATATATAATTTTATTATTCAAATAAATCAATTATTTAAGCATCCCAACAAATCATAATCTTTGGCATACCATATGCTTTATAGTTTTATGGATATCTATTGATTTTATCATCTAATTCCACGTATATCCCTTTTTGCAGTTCCTTCTTGCTTTTCGGATTGAAGCTGATTATCTAAAGGCGAAAAGTTGCATGCAGGATAATCCTCCTTCTCATTATCTTTCTCCTTCTCAAAATCCGCATTCAACCTGAAATCGACAATAAACAACATTCAAAAATAGTCCATCTCAACCCGGAATGGCAAGATTGTCATTTTCATTGGATTTTCAAAGGTAATCGGGGATTGTCTTGATGAATGGAAAGGGGGTGAAGAGTTGAAACATGTTTTCAGTCTTTTTCATAAAAGAGAGTGGCATCGTGTCAAACCTTTTAACTGGTGGAGGAAAAGGAAAGAATGAAACGGATGAAATCAATCTTGTTAATCTTAAGTATATCTCTACTGGGGGTTTTTCTGATTTTATCTGGCATGCCTCAAGGATATGCTTATATCTATCTATCAGGGACAGGAAAGATCTATGGTAATGGTGTGGGATGGCCCGGGATGTATGCCGGACTGGGAGGCATTTACAATCTTTATGGTCTGGGCGGACTTTATGGGGGGATATATGGGGGATTGCACAATTTGACCCCGGCAATTTCCGGCATGAGCATATTGAATCCTATGAGCATGATCGGGACATATGGTGTCGGTGGTCTCTACGGGAACATTTTTGGATTATATGGTCTGGGTGGATTATATGGTCTTTCAAATCCGTCCCTTCTCAACACCCCTTATGGCCTCTATGGTTTGGGGGGATTATGGGGGATGGGAGGCATTTGGGGAGGACTCGGAGGTCTGAATACCATTTTATCAACCATGGGTCTTCTTCCGACCAGTGGTTTGACTACCTCCCCGATCGAAACCATTCAGCCTGCTCCTATCGTGACGGCTGAACAGGCCGGGATATGGAGCGGAAACTGGTTCAGTTTTATAAAGATCTCTGATCTTGGCAGCATGACGCTCAATCTGACAGAGGATACCGCAACCGGTCTTCTGGTCGGAGAGGCAAACCTCCTTTTAAACAATGTAACAAACTCCCTGCCTGCTCAAGTCACAGGGGTTTATACCGGAGGATCCACCTTTGTGTTATCCGGAGGAAACAATACAATATTCACCAGCACATTCCTGCTCGTGATCAATGCGACACTTTATTCCATAGAACTGAATTGTACTTTGACCAGCCCGACCACCATGACAGGGACCTATTTTATCCAGGACCTGGTGAAGCTGGTTAACAATGATATCGGGAGTTTTAACCTAGGGCTTTCTTCCCCTGTGATCTGATCCCTAATCAGACTTAATCAGGGTCTTTCAGGCGGCAGGGGATGTCAGGGTCTTTAACCCCCTTCACGCTGATCGATGGGTATATATTTCTGGTCAAAGGATCCCACATAGATGCTTCTGGGTCTGAAGATGCGGTTTCTTCTGAGATATTCCAGTATCCTTGCTGTCCACCCCGCCACACGTGCGACTGCAAAGATAGGCGTGAAAAACTCGGCATCGATTCCCATCCCCCTGTAAACAATCCCGGAAAAGAAATCCACATTCGGAAAGATCTTCTTCTCTTTACCCAGGGTCGAAACAACCTCATACTCGAGGGCAGTAGCAACATCGAACAGGGCTTTCATTTCCGGATTTTCCTGAACGAGCAATTTGGCAAGCGGAGCAAGCACGCGTGCCCGCGGGTCATAGGCCTTATATACCCTATGACCGAAACCCATTATTTTCCTATTATTTTTCCGGGCATCCTCATACCAGGGCCTCACGGATCCCACATGCCCGATCTCTTGAAGCATCCGCATCACCTGTTCATTGGCACCCCCGTGTAAGGGGCCATTTAATGCAGCAATGCCCGATCCGA
>JBLIRM010000013.1:0-29101 GCA_049472295.1 bacterium
GTCGTTTGATATTACTAAAAATGTCACTCCAAGATTTCTCGCTGTCGCTCGAAATGATAAAAAACTCCCAAGCGAGGGGTATATGCCTTGAGGTGATTGTGGACGAGTACAACAGCCTGTAGGCGAAGCTGAGGATAAGCAAACCGATTGTCTGAGCCCGAAGGGCGAGTTGCGGTTTGCCCGAAGCGAGCCGTAAAGGCTGTATACGAGGTAACCCAGAACCGAAAGGCATAACCCCGAGCGACTGCAAATCCGATTGTTTGAGCCCGAAGGGCGAGTTGCTCCTTGCCGGAAGCGAGCCGTACAGATAGAAGGAAAATATATGGGCAAAAAATCAAAAATATTTATCGATGCAAATACCCTTTTGTTGGATTCCTTTACCCTAGCGAGCCAGATCTACGAAAGCGGCTACAGACCCGATTTCTTTATCGGCATCTGGAGAGGCGGGACCCCTCCTGGTATTGCCATCCATGAGTTCTTTGTGTTCAAAGGATCCAGGCCTACTTCCCATACAGCCATCAAGGTGGAATCCTATTATGGAATCGAACGGAGTAAAGAGGCGATTGTGGATGGCCTGGAAAAGGTCACACCCAAACTGAATCCCGGGGACAAACTTCTCATCGTGGATGATATCTTTGACACCGGGAGAAGTATCCGGGCCGTTAAAAATGTATTGGCGGAAACAGTGACATTTCCCATCCAGGTCAGGGTTGCAACGGTTTATTATCGGCCTGATAAGAATATCACCGATTTTGCCCCTGATTACTTCCTGAAAAAGGTCTATCAATGGGTCATATTCCCTCACGAACTGGAAGGGCTTTCCAAAGAGGATCTCAAACAGAAGGGTTTGGAACTATTTGAGATACTTACCGGAAGCAAAGAATAAGATCCGTTTTTTATGACCGGGTCACTATTCACAGGAAGAGATGAAACACGTCACTCCCTGGGCCATCCCCATACCCGTGCCATCCGTATTCCCCCATGTGACTCCCGTGCCTGAGGTCGGGGCGGCACTGCTCGTACTCGGTATAAGTGCCTCCTCGGAAAGGGTACTCTCCACACCGTAAATATTATAGGATGTCAGTTGGACTCGATAAGTTACTGTGGTATCGAGCCCGGTCAGGTAGTATTGGGTGGTATTGCCCACATCGATCTTCGAGGCTGTTGTCTGCACATTGGTGGGATTCGTCGTCTGCGGATTGGTCTGATTTGTGGATGATGAGGAAGAGGATGAAGAACTGCCGCCATCCATACCGCCACCGCCCTCTGTTCTGTCTCCACTTTCCGTTTTATCAGTGGAGGAGGAATCGCCACTCTGCATATAACGGGTATCATTCAGGAGACGGGAGGTTGAGCTTGGACCGTAATAAAGATTATAGCCAATGGCATCAGAGCTCTGATTCCATTGGAGGCTGGCCCCTTGATTCTGTACGGTCACGATCACTGAACTTGGCGGTGCCGGTGCCTGGCTGATGCCTCTCTTTCCAAAAGTCTCTTTGATCAGTTGTTCATGCACGCTCTGATATTTGACCTGATCCACGATCAGGGTATTGACCAAAAAATCAAGGTAAGTCGTCGGTTGAGCAATACGTGCAAAATGGAAAAGGGTATCAGCTATCCTGATCCCTGCATCTCCGTTTTCCTGCCTCAGGGCCTGCCTCAGATCCCACATTGCGCCTGAAAGGATCTGACTGCTTTGATAGAGTTCCAGACCGTAATTTATCAAATAATTCAGGTCATTATCCAGATCTCTGACACAATCATGGTCGATCCAGAAACCGCCCTCCGCGATCTTTGAGTCGTTTGTAATAGTACAGGCCCAATAATCTGAAAAGGCCTCATGCATGGCGTCGAATTCAGAGAACCTTGCCAATGCTGCATATCCACCCTCAGCAAGGCTTTTACTCAGGGTATCCATGTTGCCGTATATACTGTCTGTAATGGCATGAGAGCACTCATGATAAATGATATCAGCAAAGTGTGCGAAATTGCCGTACTCCAGTTTGTCTCCTTCACCAAAGTAGATCCCATCCCCCGGCATCCAAAAGGAATTGGTATATTCCTTATCATAACGCACGGTAATGGGAATCGGGAAATATTCCAAGTCCTCCGCCCAGAAATATGGGTCGATGTCCTGGATATATTCAACAAGACGGTTTGCATGATAGTATACATTGATCTCATCGATATCGGACAGGGCATTCACGGTTCCCGTTTTGGTACTGACATCATAGTCCGTAACCCTGGTAAAGTGCATATTCTGGCCTGTTCCTCCTGAAGACACATCGTTCTTGGTATAGATCAGATTGGCCCCATCTTCATTGATGACCTTGAAATATTTTCCTTTCAGGTAAGAACTCAGGATATTTTTGGATGCCTCACCTGTAATCTTAAAATTTCCATCCTGATCCGCAAATGTCTTTGTGCTGGTGTAGACACCGATATCATCAAGGTTCCATCCGCAGTAGCTGACATAGCCGTTTGTCGGACCAATGCCCCAACGGAAAAAGATATTATCACGGTCGTCCGCCCATTTGGAGATATCATAAAGGATCAGCTTCCAGCCCCCGTCATAGATATTTTCTTCAGGATTGGTCCATACTTTCCACCAGGTTGATGAGGGGCCGTCCGCGATCTCAAGGGAGGCGCTGTCAGACTCGGAGCCTTCCACACCCAGCCATCTCCAGAATCTGAGATAGATATCCTTCTTGCCCGAACAGTTGATTGCGTTTTTGGTGGTAAGATATTCGGTGGCCCACATATTCAGGGGATAATAACCGTCAAGGCTGAATCCGTAGAAGGTGCCCCCGGTATGTCCTGTTTCCGGTCCGGGGCCTCCCGCACCTCCCAGGGGGTATGAAAGGGGCTGCCCGAAGTTCCATCCATAGGCATAAGCCGGATTTGTCCCAAGCCAGCCAGGATTGACATCCAGAGATTCGTACATGAGAGGCGGATCATCTCGAAGACAAAGGATTTCCAGATTCGGCAAAGAAATCTCCACCGGATTATCCTCAGAGTATCTCGGAAGGACCTGGCCCTTGACCTCTCCGGAGACCATGAATCTGCCAAGTCTCTTTTTGATTAATATCACCCCTGTCTCTGCCTCTACAATATACTGCCATTTTTCAATAGGTTGCGCATATTTGAATTCAAAATGCCAGGCCAATGCAAAATGCACATCTTCCTGATCCTGGATCGGATAGACAACCAACTGCCTTTCAAGAAGTTCGGGATCCTGTGAGGGATGACTATCAGCAAGATCTGTTCTCGCTGCATCTTCCGCCAGGTCCGCATCCGGAAACCCGGGGTCAGGAAGGTCAATGCCTGGGAAATGGTTCATGGTTATGGAGAGCACATCCCCACTCTCTGACAGGATAAAGGAGATTTTTCCCCCATATACAGGGATCCCCTGATAAAACTGTTCAAAATCCACAAACCACATCCCCCCCCGATGGGCTGATTTCCTATGCCGGATATCTTCCTGAGATAAGCCGAATATCCCCAAATTCTGTTGGATGAATGCCACACATCCCTGGGTGACATCGATCGGACCGGTGAAACCCCTTGGAAGATCCAGTTTGATATCACCACCCAATATGCGATGGATATTAGTGGAATCCGATGCGGATAATAAGCTAAAATCGGAACCATATCTCTCGAAAAATTCCTTCCAGGCGTTATTCTGCTTTGAAATATTCTCAGCAGATAATGAAACAAATCCCCTGGACGGGACACTGCTGTTAATGGCGGCTGCTTTCAACCTTCTCACGGAAGACATCAATCCCTGGGTCACTCTTGGGACTGTCATGAAACAGATCACCAATAACAGGCTCACCAGGGACTTTGTGTGCCGTTTCTTTGGATAATAAAACATCAAAGATCACCTCATTGGCAATTCATTCCGGAACATTGAAATTCAAATCACTTCCCGGTGTTAATTTGCAGGTCCTTTTGGCTATCCTTGCCAATACAATTGTTCGAGGGTTTAATATGCATATAAAATACCAATAAATATCACATCATATCGATTATAATTTATTGTTTTTTATATATTTTTTTGGATTGTATTTTTCGAATGGGATCTGAGTTATAAAATCTGTTCAAAATATGATCTTTTCATGTCTGATAATTGATCTTTTTGTAGGAGGGCAGCAATATAAATATCTATGAGCCAGTCCGAAAATTAAGCAGAATTTCATTGCGAGAAAGCCAAAGCCCCGAGCGAAGCATGGGGGGAAGCGAAGTAATCTCGTTTTTGAGATTGCCACGTTGCCTTCGGCTCCTCGCAATGACAACATGGAAATACGGTGAACTGTTATGAATAATTAATCAAAAAGAATCCCGAAAAAACAAAGGATCTTTCTTTCGGACCCCATGGATGCCTGTGAGGAGGCCAGATATGGTGTGGCATAGACATAATCCGAAGCATCGCTTTCGGCACGATATTCATTATATGCAGCGACCTTCAGGACATAGGTGGTGCCATTCGTCAGACCCCCTAAACGATAGGTGGTGTTCAAACCGGCATCCCTTCGCACACTGGGGTCCTCCTTGTCACTCACGATATCGTTCTCTGTCCGGAAATATACATAATATCCGTACACTTCGTCAGAATCAGGATTCTCTTCCCATTCCAGATCGACATATGTGTCCCCTGCCTCGGCCAACACACCATTGGGGGAGGTGGGGGCCCGGCTGATTCCCCGAAGGCCGAAGATATTTTTCAACAGGTCCACATGATCTCCGCTGTAACTGATATTATCCTGTAACAATACATCCACCAGAAAATCATCAAAGGTGGTTGAACCGCCATAACGCGCCAAATGAAAAAGGTTATCCGCGATGTCCTTTCCCAGCAGTTCCCTGCTCTCCCACATTGCACCCGACAGGATCAGGCTGTTGGCATACGCATCATCCCCATAGTCGTCAGGATATTTGAAGGTGTTGTCCAGATTTCTGATATAGGTATGTTTGATCCAAAAGTCACCATCCCCGATCATGGAATCATCATTCATGGTACAGGCCCAATAATCGGAGAAGGCCTCATGCATGGCATCGAATTCCGTGACAAAGACCGGACCCGTGGTCTCTGTATCCGTTGTTCTTCGAACCGATGTGAGGGGTGGCATGAAAAAGGAATAAAAACTGTCTGTAATGGCATGGGCATATTCGTGATAGATGATGTCCGAAAAGTGTGCAAAATTCCTGTATCCATCCGTACAGGAATCCCCTTCCCCGAAACAGATCATATGCAGCGGAGACCAGAAGGCATTCTTATAATTATCCCCGTAGCGCACCACCACCTTAATCGGCGCCTTGCTATCCATAGCGGTGTAACTCGGATCGATCTGCTTTACATAATTAAGCAGCAGGTTGATATGATAAAATGCGTTGAGTTCATCAAGTGCATTGATACAGGTCTGGTTCGTATCCCAGTTCACGGGTATGGGGGCATTGGGATCCGCTCCGATCCCTTCGATACAATAGATTGCCGCTGAGCCGTCCTCGTTGATTACATCAATGTATTCTCCTGTCAGGCGGCATAGCAGTGTATTGTCCGTCACCCCCCCGGTGTCCGGAAAGCTGAAGAAACCATTGGGATCCGTAAGCACATTCATGCTCTCATAAAATCCGATGTCATCCAGATTCCATCCGCAGAATGTCCCTGAGCCGTCTGTCTGTCCCATTCCCCAACGAACCGCAATCTGCTCTCCGTCCGACAGGGAAGAGATGTCATGGAACTGGAGGGGCCATCCCTTCCATTCATGCAGGAAGGCATCATAGACACCATCCTCGATCTGACTGGTCCCGTTGGACCAGACCGCAGTCCATGTAAATCCACTATCATTGGAGACCTCCACTGTCGCCCGGTCATAATCGGTCCTGTCACCCGAATCAGTCTCCCAGTATTCCCGCTGCACACCCAGCCAGCGCCGGAATGTCAATGTCACCCCGGTCTTGCTCGTACAATCCAACGTATGTGTGGTGAGATATTTGGGTCTCATGAGATTTGTATAATCCCCGGTCAGATTGTAGCCAAAGACATTCAGACCTGTGAAACCGTTATTGGGATCCGGACAGCCTGCATGCCCGTAAAGATCGACATCCTGGGGCACAGGATCTCCATACTCCCACATGCCTTGGCGGGCCCATCCGGGATCTGCATCCAGATTATTTTCATAGATAGGGGTCTCATGATTGAGCAGATATACACTCTGGTTACTGAAGGGAACCCATTGGGGTGCTTCGTTAAAGTATTCCGGGAGGATCAAGCCCCCGACCTGACCCTGAATGACGCGGCGGTCGAGTCCATAGGTGAGGACTACCTCCGCAGATAGGGCATCCACAAAAACCAGACTGCTCCTCAAGGGCGGTTCTGCTAAAACAGATACCTGCCACGACAGGACATACGCCAGCCCATCCTCCAGAGGCAAAGGAAGTACAGAGAGTGCCATTTCTGCACTATCTGTATTCTTCTCTAAGGCACCAATGTCTTCCCTGGCGATCCTCTCGGCCTCTTTGCTGCTGATCGAAGGATGAGGTGAGATATGGATATCGGGATAAGTGTCCCCGCCTATCAGAAGAAGATTCCCTGTCTCATCGAAACGAAGCTGCACACCTGCCCCGTAAACACTTATTCCTTTATAATATTGACGGAATTTGCAGTAAATGATCCCCCCCCGGGTAGTGATTTCCTCCAATACGAGATCCTCCGGGGCGACCTTTAAATAATCCGAATATTCTCCGATGATGCCCATGGCAAGGGATCTCACATCTTCTTCCGTCACCTTTCTATCTTTCAGTCGAAGCGGCCTGGCAGGATTTAATGGATAGAGACGATGAATCGTGCCCCATGAATTCCAAAGGCCGATCAATTCCGTATGCTCTTCATCCCTGAACCTTTTTAATCCTGTCTGAGATGCCTTTTCATATCTGCTTCGAATTTGATTTGGTTGAAGTCTCCTGTCCTTAACATTAAGTCTTTGGCTCTGGGATTCCGGGAGGAAGGCATTGGCCTGAGCAACCAATCCTATGAATAAAGCCATAGTCAACATCAATCCCAACCAGAACCCTGAACCCCTTTTAGACTTAAATAAAAATACTGACATTTTGAAAACTTCCTGTGTTAGATATTATCCGCTGATTTAACTGATAGCTTTTATATTCTAAAAATCAACAAGTTATACTAAGTTGCAATCGGACAATTACAAAGTCATTGCGAGGAACGCTGCGACGTGGCAATCCCAGATTGAGATTGCTTCACTACCCCCTCGTTTGCACTTGGGGCTCCGGTTCGCCGCAATGACTCAATATAAAATCGATTACAACTTACTATTATTAACTAAATCACATTCGCACCTCTTTAAATCAGCAGGCGTTCAAATATACCTGTAGCCTTTGAAAAAAAGCTATCTTTTATAATATCGGCAAAAATGTTTGGAAAGGACGAGAGGCAGGCAGGTTTCTTTTAAGAAACCAGATCGAATCTATGGCGGATATCTTCGGAAATCCGGCTGGTAAGACGAAAAGCCTCTGCAGCAACCTGTTCGGATAGACTCACCAGGCCACAGGCCGGGGTAATGATGGATTGGGACAGTATATTTTTCTTTTCAAAACCAAGGCCATCCAGTCTTTCCCATGCCTTTTCCAGTCTTTCAAATAGGGTTTCTGCATTCTCTTTCTTTATGTCGGATTCATTGGTCGGAACGATACCCCATGCGATGATGCCGCCTTGCTCCAGAAACCGGACGAGATGTTCTTGATAAAGGAAAAGGGAATCCAGATATGAATAGCTGTCAAAGGAAAGGATATCGGGTTTACTTTCAAAAACCAGTGACCAATCGGTATTTCCGCAGCAATGAATCCCGGTCAGGCTGTCAATGCCAGAAAGGATTTCTTTAAACAGGCAGATCACTGTGTCACGATCAATATTAGTGAATGCGGAGCCGAATGCTGCCAGGTAAGGCTCGTCAAGGAACATTATGGGCCTTGGATGAATCCGCTTCATCAGCGCGACCTGCCATTGCGCTTTGCGCAATAGCTGTTTGATCATTACATCCCTGAGTGTATCATTATACAGGATGGACCGCCTGTCCTCCTGGGTCACCTGAAGCCCAAAACTGATGGGACCGGTTATCTGGCCCTTTATGGCAGATGCGGCCTTCAGGTGTTCCTCATTCTCAAGCCATGTGTAAAGACCGGCTGCATATTCCCTGGAGATCCGGAAGGGTTCCAGATCTTCAGACAAAAATGTCTGATAGAATCTCTCCAGTTCTTCATAAAACCCCCCCTTACTCTGATCGATATGGAACCCACCTGACTCTTTGGCCACCAGTCCCGGCAAATTCTCGGCATATTGATAATACATATTCTCCAACTCCGATCTCTTGGGAAGTTGGGGCCAAAAAGGGATCTGAGGCAAAAAATCCCATATCAGACGGCAGGCACCGGCAGGGTCCTTGTGAGGCAGGCTACCGATCCCTGACGCCAGGGCATTGGGGGCAAATTTCATATTCGATCCTTTTCCTTCGTTCTTCATATTATATGATTCTTCAGGCTTCCGATCCCTTCCACAACAATCTCCACCTCATCACCGATACGCATGGGACCCACACCCGGGGGCGTGCCTGTGGCAATGATATCCCCCGGCAGAAGCGTCATCACCCGGCTTACAAAACTCACCATAAAAAAGGGTGGAAAGATCTGATTCTGCGTGGAAGAGCTCTGTTTCGGCTCTCCGTTCAGGAAACACTCCACTTTGCAGTCCGAGGGATCAAGCTCTGTCTGGATACAGGGACCGATCGGACAAAAGGTGTCGAAGGATTTGGCACGGGTCCACTGTCCATCCCTTTTTTGAAGATCACGGGCTGTCACGTCATTCACACAGGTATAACCCAGGATATAATCCGGTGCCTCTGACGGATCGATATCCTTTGTGTGCCTTGAGATCACTATACCCAGTTCGGCTTCATAATCCACCTGCTGGGAAAAGGGGGGATATCTGATGGGATCACCCGGCCCGCATACACTGGTTCCGGGTTTGATGAAGAGGATCGGCTCCTGAGGGATCTCCATATTCAGTTCCATGGCATGATCCCGGTAATTGAGCCCCACAGCCACAATCTTTGACGGCTGGCAGGGAGAAAGCAGCCTGACTTCGGACAAAGGGAATGAATCCCCCTGTTCGGACCATTCATCAAAAGGGGTTCCGGAGATCCTCCAGACCCTCTCCCCTTTGATTACCCCATGGCAGGCCATGGATTGATACTCATACCGGATCAGCTTGGCCATTTTTATTTCCCCTTTAATCCCAGGACATCCTGCATGTCATAGAGCCCAGGTTCAGCCTGAAATACAAAAAATGCAGCCTTCAGCGCACCATATGCAAAGGTATCCCGGCTGTGGGCACGGTGCACCAGTTCTATTCTTTCACCAGGGCCACCGAAGATAACGGTATGTTCTCCCACCACATCTCCGGTCCTCACGGCATGGATACCCAATTCCTCCGTATGTCTGGGACCGGTTATCCCCTTTCTCCCATAGACACCTGTTTTCTCGAGGTCCCATCCCCTGGCTGCCGCAAGGATACGGGCAAGCTGCACTGCCGTTCCGCTGGGGGCATCCTTTTTCATACGATGGTGGATCTCCACTATCTCAGGATCATATTCCTTCCCAAGGATATTTGCAACCTGGGACACCAGTGAAAAAAGGAGATTCACCCCTACGCTCATATTGGGTGAAAGGCATACAGCGATCCTCCCGCCCGCAGCCTCAAATCCCTTCCTCTGGGTGCTGTCGATCCCGGTGGTTCCCACAACCATTGGCTTTCCCTTTTTCGCCGCCGTATGAAGATTGGTCATACTTGCTTCAGGGGATGAAAAGTCAATAACCACATCCGCTTCATCGATCACCTCACCCAGATCCGAAACCGCAGGCACTTTCAATTCGGGAAGACCGGCATGCTGCCCAAGTCCCTTCTCCAGCATGGGATGTCCTGGCCTTTCTACACCCGCTGCCAGATCAACCCCCTGGGTCTCTTTTATCGCATGAATGATCCGGACACCCATTCGTCCTCCGGCCCCGCATACAATCACTCGCATATGTTCCTCGAATCCCATCATCTTTACATCCTCCAATAGGGATTTTCTATTATTTTTTAAGTCCTTTTTAAACGGTTTTTGAACCAAAATATTAAAAATGTGAGGTCCCTTCATCCTTTACATGAAGCCATCAAGGACGAACCTCAAACAATCCGATACTTCTTCAACACATCAGAAAGCCTCTGCCTGTTCTCAGGACTCATCCGGCACAAAGGGGATCGAAACTCTTCCCTGATCCTGCCCATCATGGCAAGGGCTGTCTTTACCGGTATGGGATTCGTCTCATAGAACATGGCCTTGAAAAGGGGAAGGAGATCGAGATGGCGCTGTCGCGCCTTATCCCATTCGTTATCCAATCCTGCCCTGACCATCTCCGCCATTCCGGATGGGACAACATTGGCAGTCACGGATATCACCCCTTTCCCGCCAACAGACAAAATCGGGAGGGTCAGGGCGTCATCCCCGGAGAGGACGGTTATTTTTGAGCCGCACAGATGGATAATCTCCGAAACCTGCGAAAGATCACCACTGGCTTCCTTGATACCTTGAATATTCTCTATCTCGGCAAGGCGGGCAACGGTTTTGGGGAGCAGATTCACAGCGGTTCTGCCGGGCACATTGTAAAGGATGATCGGGAAATCAACCGCATCTGCAACGGACTGAAAGTATTCGTAAAGCCCTTGCTGGGTGGGTTTATTATAGTAAGGAGTAATGAGCAGGGCCGCATCCGCCCCTGCTTCCTGGGCATGTCTGGTGAGGCTTACGGCCTCCTGCGTGCTGTTTGAGCCTGTGCCTGCAATCACAGGCACCCTGCCTGCCGCGCACTCTACAGCAATCCTGATCACCTGGTCATGTTCCTCATGGGTCAATGTGGCAGACTCACCAGTGGTGCCACAGGGGACTATGGCTGAGGTGCCCTCTGCAATCTGAAATTCGATTAATTCTCTGAATACCTTTTCATCGATCCTTCCTTCCATAAAGGGCGTAACAATGGCTACCATTGATCCTTGCAACATGATGATCCCCTTCCTTCTTCGTCTGTGGATTTCTTTTTGAGTCAAATACCATCCGTAAAACGGGTGGCTTGATTTGCACCCTAAAGGGTGCTTTATATTGTTGTCATTGCGAGAAAGGTTAAAGCCCGATTCCGCAGGATGTCATTGCGACTCGCGAAACGACGCTGCAGTATGTCATTGCGAGTCACGAAACAACGCAGTTGGATGTCGTTGCGAGGAGGCCGAAGGCCGACGCGGCAATCTCTCCCAACGCACAAGGCCCTCACTCAGGTTTAGACCCCTCTTCCAACCAGAGATCACCGCTGCATACCACACGCGCTTCCCCTTCAAGCCACAGGGGATCAAAGATGTCCCCTTTTCTCTGAAAATCAATCCTTAAAAGGCATCCGCTCCGCGTCATCACATCCACAGGAGGGGAAACTAAACCAAGACCTGCGGCCACTATGGCTGATGCGGTCGCACCTGTGCCGCATGCCAGGGTTTCATCTTCCACGCCCCGCTCATAGGTCCTGATCGTCAGAGAATTCGGGCCTGTGATCCTGATAAAATTGGCATTTGTTCCTGATGGTTCAAAAAGTTTATGATATCTTATTTTTCTCCCCAAATCCATGACATCCAGAGCATCGAGTCCTGATACAAAACAGACCACATGGGGCACGCCCACCACAAGATGGTATGCGTCCCATCCCTGTATAATCTCCTTTAGAGCGACCTTTCCCTCCTGCGGGAGAAACCGGATCTCCCCCATTCTGATCCTTGCGCCCTTTTGGGATACCTCCGCTTCGATGAGACCGGCCTTTGTCTCAAAGCACATCCTTTGGGATGCGATCCCGTTGAGATATGCAAACCGTGCGATACAGCGGGCGCCGTTGCCGCACATCTCAACTTCACCGCCATCCGCATTATAGAATCGCATCATGAAGTCAGCCCGACCCGATTTTTCCAGCATAATCAAACCATCCGCCCCCAGAGAAATCCGCCTCAAACAAATGGACCGGACCACAGGTCCGGCAGGTGAAGGAAATATGCCATTCCGGTTATCAATGATACAAAAATCATTGCCACATCCGCTCATCTTGAAGAATGACATCCGGTCCGTCACAGGATCTCTCCCCGCAAAAGGTCATCATATGTCTCCCTCTGCCTGATGACCTTGAATGCCGATCCATCCACCAGGACTTCGGCCGCCCTCGGCCTGGAATTATAATTGGAAGACATGGTGAAACCATATGCCCCGGCGCTCATAACGGCCAGGAGCTCTCCCGGATTGGGTATAAGCATCGCCCTGTCCTTGGCAAGGAAATCCCCGGACTCACATATGGGACCAACCACATCTATGGTATCCATTTCACCCTCACGTTCCATGACAGGCAATATATCATGGTATGACTGGTAAAGGGATGGCCTTATGAGGTCGTTCATCCCTGCATCCACAATAGCGAATCTCTTTACGGCACCGGGTTTAAAATACAGGATCCGTGTCACCAGTATCCCGGCATTGCCCACCAAGACCCGCCCGGGCTCCGATATGATCCTGCAACCCAGTTCCTTTGCATAAGGGTAAAGGGCCTGAGCCCATTCCGAAGGACTCGGTGGGACCTCCTCCCGATAACGGATCCCAAGCCCGCCGCCGATATCCATATTCCGGATCGAAATCCCTTCCTGAGCCAGCCTTTTCACAAGCCCGCCTATCCTCTCCAAGGCTTCCTTGAAAGGGCTGATCTCCGTGATCTGTGAACCGATGTGGGTATGCATACCCACCACTTCCAATCCCTTCATGTCCCTTGCCTTCAGATATTCATGAAATGCCATATCCATATTCAGCCCGAACTTGTTCCTTTCGAGACCTGTGGATATATAAGGGTGTGTGGCGGCATCGATATCCGGGTTCACTCTCAGGGCAATCGGGGCCCTTTTCCCCATACCCTGAGCCACTTGATCAATCGCACTCAGTTCGGCAGAGGACTCACAGTTGAACATCAGTATCCCCTCCCGAAGGGCATAAGCCATCTCGGCATGTGTCTTTCCGACCCCCGCAAAAACGATCCGGTCCGCAGGCACACCGGCCTTAAGGGCGCGAAATATCTCCCCTCCGGAGACCACATCCGCCCCCATACCCTTACGGACAAAGAGACGGATGACCTCAAGGTTTGAATTGGCCTTGACGGCAAAGCAGGAAAGATGGTCCATTTCCTTAAACGCCTCTTCATATACATTGGCGTGGAGTTCCAATGTTCTGCGACTATAAATATAAACAGGTGTTCCCACTTCATCGGCCACCTTTTCGATCGGTACCTCTTCGCAATACAATTCCTTATTCCGATATTCAAAATAGTGCATCTTTTTCCTCAAGGATCTTCATTGATATCCGAGTGCCCAATCTCAAAATGATGATTCGGACTCAAACTCAGAATGATATTTAATGGAATGTTTTGAAAATAAAAGCAATTTTATATGATATTTAAAGCCAATTATGGTTCCTTCAGATAGGCCTCGGCCTTTTTTATGGCATCCTTCACCCTCATGGAAGAGGTGCCTCCTGGCACATCCTTCCGATCCGCAGCCTCAGCCGGGCTGAGATAAGAGTCCACATCCGGATCAAAATAGGGGCTGAAGCCTTTGAGTTCATCCAGGGTATAAGGGGAAAGTGCGGACCACCCTCTTTTAACGGCCTCCAGTACAATCCTTCCCACAATATGGTGTGCGTCCCTGAATGGCACCCCCTTTTTTACCAGATATTCAGCCAGATCCGTAGCCTCGAGGAAGCCTGATTCTATGCTGCCTTGCATTTTTTCCTCAATCACTTTCATATGGGCCACGCAAAGGCTGGTCACCGTTAAGGCACCTTTCAGGGTATCAGCCGTATCAAAGAGGGCTTCCTTGTCCTCCTGCAAATCCCGATTATAAGAAAGCGGAAGGGCCTTCATGGTCACAAGCAGGCCCATCAGATGGCCATATACCCTTCCTGTTTTGCCCCTCAAAAGTTCCATGGGATCCGGGTTCTTTTTCTGGGGCATAAGGCTGCTGCCGGTGCAAAGGGAGTCGGGCAGTTCGATAAATCCGAATTCCGCGGATGTCCAGAGGATGACCTCTTCAGCAAAACGGCTCAAATGCATCATCAGGATGGAGGCCGCAGATAAAAATTCCAGGATATAATCCCGATCGCTCACGGCATCCAGACTGTTCTCCGATACCATTTCAAATCCCAGCTCTCTGGCAACCAATCCCCTGTCGATCGGGAGCGTTGTGCCGGAGAGCGCTCCGGAGCCCAGAGGCATCACTGCGACCCTCTTCAGGCACTCCCTGAATCTCTCCCTGTCTCTTTTGAGCATCTCGAAATAGGCCATCAAATGATGGGCGAACAAAACGGGCTGCGCCCGCTGAAGATGCGTATATCCTGGCATGATGCTCCTGATGTGTGTGCGGGCCTTAGCCAAAAATGATTCCTGAAGGGAATGCATTTGGCTGAGAATGCCTTTGATCTCATGCCTCAAATAAAGCCTTGTATCCAGGGCCACCTGGTCATTTCGGCTGCGGGCGGTATGGAGCTTGCCTCCGACTGATCCGAGCTTTTGTATGAGTCTCGACTCGATATTCATATGAATATCCTCGAGTGAGTCGTCAAAAGGGAAGTGGCCATCTTCCAGCTCTGCCCTGATCTCCTCGAGGCCTCTGATCAATTCCGCACTCTCCTCTTCCGAGATCAGCCCGACCGACCCGAGCATCTTCGCATGGGCCATACTCCCCTGAATATCAAATGGATAGAGCCGTTTATCAAAATGCAGGGATGAGGTGAACCTTTCCACCTCCGGATCGATCCTCTGCTCGAATCTTCCGGACCAGGGTTTTTGGGGCTTTTTTTTCATGGTTTGTCCTTTTTGCGAATCCTTATCTTCCTGACGCCTTGTCTTTGCGCTATTTTTCACCTTGCTTTTCCGTATGATCCTTCTTTCTGGCTCTTGCGCAAACCTTCAGAGGCAGTCCCCAGATCTGGCAGAAATACTCCCCTGCCCTGTGGTCAAATGCATCCTCCGCACCATAGGTGGCCAGACTGAGGTCATAAAGCGAATTGGGCGATCTTCTGCCAACCGGAACACATTGTCCCCTGAAGAGCTTCAACCGGACATCTCCGTTCACAAAATTCCGGAGTCTATCCATAAATGCATCCAGGGCCTCTCTCAGGGCTGAAAACCAAAGGCCGTAATATACCATCTCCGAATACTTCAGACTCAATGATTCCTTATAGTGCAAGGTCTCCCGGTCCAAAACCAGGCTTTCCAGCTCTTTATGAGCAAGCCAGAGTATGGTGGCGCCCGGGGCCTCATAGATCTCCCTGGATTTGATACCCACCAGCCTGTTCTCAACCAGATCCGATCTTCCGATGCCGTGCCTCCCACCGATCCCGTTCAGTCGTTCCAGGAGTTTCACCGGTTGCATTGCCTCCCCGTTAAAGCGTACAGGTATGCCCTGTTCAAATCCGAGGGTCACGTATTCAGGCACCTCAGGTGTATCATCCACCTTTTTGATCATAAAATAGGTATCATCAGGGGGTTCGCTCCACGGGTCTTCCAGCACACCACACTCGATACTCATCCCCCAGAGATTCTTGTCCAGGCTGTAGGGTCTTTCCATGGTCACAGGCACAGGGATATTATGCATCATGGCATATTCTATCTCCTCCTCCCTGGAGCGAAATTTCCACTCAGGGCTTCTCAACGGGGCGATGATCTTCAGATCCGGGTTGAGTGCCATAATGGAGCAATCAAATCGCACCTGATCATTCCCTTTGCCTGTGGCACCATGGACGATTGCATCCGCACCCTCTCTGCCTGCCACATCCACCAGTTCCCTGGCAATGAGCGGACGCCCCAGGGCCGTGGCCAGCAGATACTTCCCTTCGTAAATGGCATTTGCCGCCAGGGCAGGGAAACAGAATTCCCTCAAGAACCGATCCCTTGCGTCCCTCACAATCACTTTCGCTGCACCAGCCCTCTTTGCCTTCTCCTCAAGGAGGCTCATATCCTCATCCTGTCCCAGATCGACCAAAACCGCAATGGTATTACATCCATAATTTTCTTCAAGCCATTTAATAATAACGGATGTGTCCAATCCACCGGAATAGGCCAATACCACCTTCTTCAGTCTTTTTGATCCCTTTGACATCCTATTCACCTTCCATTTTTGAGCTTTCATCTTTGATGCGGCACATAGTGTTCGGCATCAGATACTATTCTGCAATCAATCCAAAATTCAGTGCCTGATTTTACATGATGATTTTATTTTTTCAGTAATTTTAGTCATCCACGGATCATGTCATGTGTTCTCATTTTTCTTGATCAGGATTTCGACTATGGCCTTTTGAACATGAAGACGATTTTCTGCCTGGTCAAAAACTACGGAATTGGGGCCTTCCAGTACCTCTTCCGTGATCTCTTCGCCCCTGTGGGCCGGAAGGCAATGCATGACCAATGCATCCGGCCGGGCCATCTTTAAAAGTCCCGGATTGATCTGATAATCCCAAAAGAGCCTCCTTTTTTTCCTGGCCTCTTTCTCCTGCCCCATGCTGACCCAGACATCGGTATATAAAATATTGGCGTCCGAAACCGCCTCTCTGGGATCTCTGTAAATTTCGATTTGTCCGCCTGAATGTGTTGCCAATCCCTTCGCCCGATCCACAATATCCTGATCTGGTCCATACCCGGGAGGGCATGCCATCCTCAAATTCATGCCCATCAGACCAAAAGCATGAAGCAAGGAATGGGCCACGTTATTTCCATCCCCCACATAGGCAAGCCGGACATCCTCCAGCCCTTCAAAATGCTCCTGTATGGTCAGAATATCGCTCAAGGCCTGACATGGATGATAAAGATCGGTCAAGCCGTTGATCACGGGAATCATGGCAAATCTTGCAAGGTCCTCCGCCTCTTTATGATCAAAAGTTCGGATGAGTATGATATCCACATATCTCGAGAGCACACGGGCTGTATCCTGGACAGGCTCCCCCCTGCCCGTCTGCAGGGAATCCATGTTCAGATCAAGCGCAAGACCACCCATCTGAAAGAATCCACTCTGGAAGGAGACCCTGGTCCTGGTGGAGGGTTTTTTAAACATCATAGCCATGGTCTTTCCCCGGAGGGTTTGATGAGGCCGGCTCGCCCTTAAATCTTCCTTTAATTCTTGCGCCCTTTCAAGTATCCGGAAGACATCCTCTTTTGTGAGGTCCGGGATTGTCAAAAGGTCCTTTTTCATCCCGGAAATCCCCTTATAGTCTCGAACAATACCTCCAAGGCACGGTCCAAATCACACTCATTAATGATCAACGGAGGGAGCAGCCTGAGAACCCTGTCCATGGTACAATTGATGATCAGCCCCTTTTCCAGGCACCTTCTGACAATTTCCTTTCCTTCACGATCAAGCTCGATCCCCACCATGAGCCCCTGACCGCGCACCTCTCTGATCATGGAGCAATCCTTTGCGAATGCAATAAGCTCTTTGAACAAAATACGGCTCATATGCTGACAGTTATCGAGGATCCCCTCCTTATCGATGATCTCGAGCACAGCCAGACCTGCTGCACTGGCCAGGTAGTTACCTCCAAAGGTGGAGGCATGGCTTCCAGGGCAGAATGACTCGACAATCTCCTTTTGGGCCAGCATGGCCCCGATGGGGACCCCACCCCCCAGAGACTTGGCCATGGTGATGATATCCGGCTTCATATCATAATATTGATAATTGAAAAGCCTCCCGGTCCTTCCGATACCAGTCTGCACCTCGTCCAGGATTAACAAGACCCCCTTCCTGTCGCATATGTCCCTCAAACCCGGCAGATACTCAGGAGAAGGCACATTGACCCCGCCTTCTCCCTGGATGGGCTCAACCATGACAGCACATGTGTTATCCGTAATAGCAGCCGCCATGGCCTCCAGATCATCAAAGGGAATATAGGCAAAACCGGGCAGAAGGGGATGAAAACCCTTTTGATATTTCTCCTGCGCTGTGGCAGAGAGCGTAGCCAGAGTCCTGCCGTGAAATGAGTTATAGGCCGTGATGATCTCTACCCGCCCCGGCTTCGAGATCTGCCCATGTTTGCGTGCCAGTTTGATGGCAGCCTCGTTGGCCTCGGCACCGCTGTTGGCAAAAAACACCTTTCCGGGGAAGGTATGTGAGACGATCTGTTTGGCCAATTGTGCCTGCTGGGGGATATGAAAGAGATTGGATATGTGGATCAGTTCCTCTGCCTGCCTTTGAATCGCCTGCACGAGATGGGGATGGGAATGACCTATATTGATTACACCGAGGCCGCTTACAAAATCCAGATATTCATTCCCTTCCGCATCCCACAAACGACACCCCTTGCCCCGAACCATGGGGATGCCAAAACGGCTGTATGTGGGGGCCACATATTCATCTGTCAAACAGAGAATCTCTTGGTTATTCATTCCATATTATCCTTCCTGAATAATGACAGTACCTACCCCTGTATCCGTGAATATCTCGAGCAACAGTGCATGACTGATTCGACCGTCGATTATATGGGCCTTTTTTACCCCATGTTTCAATGCATCGATGCAGCAGGAGAGTTTGGGTCTCATGCCCCCTTTAACAATGCCTTTGTCCATCAATTCATTCACCTGATCCTTTGAAAGGGTGGGGATCAA
Source organism: bacterium (assembly GCA_049472295.1). GTDB lineage: Bacteria > SZUA-182 > SZUA-182 > DTGQ01 > JAFGSM01 > JBLIRM01. The sequence continues at coordinate 18,775 of JBLIRM010000013.1, forward strand.
TGTATCATTTTGATCGAGCACCCCGGTTACGTCCGTCAAGAGGATCATCTTCTCCGCTATGAGGGCCGAGGCAATGCCGCCGGCAACCAGATCCGCATTCACATTGAAGGTCTCCCCCTGGCTATTGACACCCACAGGGGAAATCACCGGTATAAAACGCCCCTCGTCAAGGACCTTGATCACTTCGGGATTAATGGCCTCGACCTCCCCCACCATCCCCATGTCTATCCTTTGATTCCTGTCTTTCCCTATCCGGGGTCCCATCTTTCTTGCCAGGATCAGTTCCCCGTCCTTGCCCGAAAGTCCCACAGCACGTCCGCCATGTTGATTGATGCTATTAACGATCTCCTTATTGATCCGGCCCACCAGGACCATCTCGATGATCTCCATGGATTCCGCATCCGTGATCCTAAGCCCATCCACGAACTCGCTCTCTTTCCCCAGCTTCTTCAGCCATGAACTGATCTCAGGACCTCCCCCATGGACAATGACCGGATTCATCCCTACATATTTCAAAAGCACCACATCCAGGGCAAAATCCGCCTTCAAGCGATCCTGGATCATCGCACTCCCACCGAGTTTGATCACAACTGTCTTTCCAAAAAACTCCTTGATATATGGAAGAGCCTCGATCAGGGATTGGGCCCGTTTATGAAGATTAGTCTGATCCATATGATTATCCTTTATGATTTGGAACAAAACCTGAAAAGAAATCACAACCCATTACAGAATATACCGGCTTAGATCCTCATCCTTTATGATATCTTTGAGTTTTTCCTGCACAGACTGGGCGTCTATAATGATCGTCTGGCCGGACATGTCCGGTGCATTGAAAGATATATCATCCAAAAGCTTATCGATCACTGTATGCAGTCTCCTTGCCCCGATATTTTCTGTATGATCATTCACATATGCAGCAATACTTGCGATTTCAGAGATGGCATCCGGTGTAAACTGCAGGTCAACACCTTCCGTTTCCAACAAGGCCGAATACTGGATAATGAGGGCATTGCGCGGCTCAGTGAGTATTCTGATAAACTCCTCTTTGCCAAGAGAGGACAATTCCACCCGAATCGGGAACCGGCCCTGCAACTCCGGAATGAGATCAGAGGGTTTTGAAACATGAAAGGCACCGGCAGCAATAAAAAGGATATGATCGGTTCTGACAAGACCGTATTTGGTGGATACCGTAGACCCCTCAATAATGGGTAATAGATCTCTCTGAACCCCTTCCCTTGACACATCAGGGCCTGCAGACCTCTCCCTGCCGGAGATCTTGTCCAGTTCATCCAAAAAGACTATCCCTGACAGTTCAACCCTTTTGACTGCCTCTGAAACCACGTTATCCATGTCGATCAGCCTCTGTGACTCCTCCTGTATCAGAAGACTCCTGGCCTCAGATACCTTCATCTTTCTTTTTTTGCTCTTACCTGGGAAGAATCCGGAGAGCATATCCTTGAAATTGATATCCATCTCTTCCAGACCCGTACCAGAAAAGATCTCGATCATGGGTATACTTCTTTCACTAACTTCCACTTCCACGACCCGGTCCTCCATGCGCCCCTGTCTGAGCATCTTCCTCAACTTTTCCCGGGTATGCATGGATTCTTCCTCTGCTTGATCAGCAACTTCGGAAGAAAATTCCGGGGCATCCGATGCAGATACCTCGCTCTTGGGCCTGTTTCTGCCTGATGGGGGCAAAAGTAGGTCCAGCAGCCTTTCCTCTGCCTGCACTTCAGCCTTACCCTTGACCTTTTTGCTCTGTTCCTCTTTGACCATATTGACGGCCAGGTGTGTGAGATCCCTGATCATGGATTCTACGTCCCTGCCCACATACCCCACCTCAGTAAATTTTGATGCCTCGATCTTTAAGAATGGGGCATTGGCCAGCTTGGAGAGCCGCCTTGCGATCTCTGTCTTTCCCACGCCGGTGGGCCCAATCATGATGATGTTTTTGGGCATGACCTCATCCCTCAGATCCGGGGAGAGTTGCTGTCTGCGCCATCGATTTCTTAGTGCAGTTGCCACAGACCGCTTTGCAGCATCCTGCCCGATGATATAACGATCCAGTTCCGCTACGATCTGTTTGGGAGTTAGCTGATCCAGGCCATTATCCAAAATCAAACCTCCTCAATGAGAATATTTTCATTGGTGTACACACAAATGGATGCCGCAATCTTTAAGGCGGCTTCAACAATCTCTCTGGCGCCCATCTCGGTATTGAAAATAAGGGCCTTTGCTGCAGCAACCGCGTATGGCCCTCCCGAGCCGATCCCGATTACACCATCCTCGGGCTCTATCACATCCCCGTTTCCGGAGAGAATGAATGCGTGTTCCTTGTCTGCCACAGCCAAAAGGGCCTCCAGTTTTCTCAATACCTTGTCCGTCCTCCAATCCTTCGCCATCTCCACTGCGGCCCGTGAGAGCTGCCCGGAATACTCATCCAGTTTTGCCTCAAATCGCGAAAAAAGCGCAAAGGCATCCGCCACGGAACCTGCAAAGCCAGCAAGAACCTGGTCCTTATACATCCTCCTGATCTTATTCGCATTGTGTTTTAATATGGTATTCCCAAGGGTGACCTGCCCATCACCGCCCAAAACGGTTTTGCCTCCCTTTCTTACGACAAGAATGGTGGTGGAATTAATCATCCCTACCCTCCTAAGCCCGGGGATGGGCTTTATCATATACGGATATTAATCGATCCAGATTCACATGGGTGTATCTCTGGGTAGTGGAAAGTGAACTGTGCCCCAACAGTTCCTGAATGACCCGCAGGTCAGCCCCCGATTCCAAAAGATGGGTTGCAAATGTATGTCGGATGCTATGCGGGCTCAATCCCTTTTTCAATGCGGTCTTTCCAGCATACTTCTTGACCAGGCGATGAACCGATCGGGTGGAAAGCCTTCCACCCCTGAAATTCTGAAATAAAGGCCTTTGCCAGACCTGACCTTCGGATTTGGAATCCAGATAGATCTCCAAAGCCTCCTTTGCCTTGGATCCGAAGGGAACCAGCCTCTCCTTCTTCCCTTTTCCCATGACCCTGATGATCCCTTCTTTGTAATTGACCAGCCCTTCATCCAAAGCTACCAGTTCACTCACCCTGATCCCTGTGGCGTAAAGGAGTTCCAGGATGGCCCTGTCCCTCAATCCCAGCTTATGATCGGACCCCGGGGCATTAAGCAGACTGACCACCTCATCAATGGTCAAAAAATTCGGAATCTTCCGGATAAATTTCGGGGCGGAGATATCCCGAACCGGATCCATTTTGACAAAATCATGTGTGATCAGGTATTTGAAAAAGGATCGAAGGGTTGAGATCTTTCTGGCGATAGAGGCCTTGGAAAGTCTCTCCCTAAAGAGTGACGCCACATAATTGAGTATGTCCTGGGTCTGAACGGAATCGATATCAGGGTCATCCCCTGATTCAGCCGCTCCTTTTTTGGGACTCCGGATTATATAATCCTTCCAATGCAGGAGATCTTCCGTATAACTCTTAACAGTATGGTAGGATGCCCCCTTTTCGATATCCAGATAATGAATAAACTGTCCGATTGCCTTCATTAATTCCATTTTAGAAAATCAATCCTTTGATGCTTCAATTCATTGCTTTCAGCGTTCATGACGGAAATTTATAGGATAAATGAATTTGAAAGGGTTGTCAAACATTTCTGGCAATTTTTGTCAATTTCCTGGCATTTTACAGCCATTCTCATTTTGATTTTTTGGTTTGAGGTTGTGGGCGGACATATTTACTACGCAAATAATAAGGTTATGAGCGGACATATTTACTACGCTTGACGGGCAGGCTTTTTAAATTTTCTAAGGCCCGCTCCGCTCTAAAATATAGTGTGCATTCATTTTAGGTTGCAGGAGAAGCTACATAGTAGCTCTTTCCAACTACAAAAAAGTCGGCAAAAAGCCTCCCTATATCGCTACGTAAACATGTCGGCTCACACCATTTTTTATATTTGCTCTCGAAAATAGAATCAAACTGCCAGTCATTGCAAGCAAAGTGAAGCAATCTTGTTTTTTAAGATTGCCACGTCGCCTTCGGCTCCTTGCAATGACAATAAAAATCGTGGATAGTTCCAAACTTTCATTTTTCGTGGCAACCCGAAGGGGCATGAATGTTTACTCCGTAAATATATTTGCTCACGGGGATGGGAGAATAAGACCTCAAATTTGAATTGACTTTATGTCACCAATTTTATATGTTTAAGCAATCTTCTTAAACCATAAAGAAAGGAGGTGAAACAATGAAGAAACTGACTATACTTCTTCTCACCGTTTGTGTGATCACAGCAGGATGCACCGGTTCATTCATGCTGACCAAAAAGGTTTATAATTTCCATAGACAGCAGGAAGGGAAATGGGTGGATGAATTGGTCTTTTTGGGGGTTGTCATTATTCCTGTTTACAGCCTTGCAACACTTGGTGATGCGATAATCTTCAACTCGATCGAATTCTGGTCAGGCGACAATCCTATTAAAACATCCAGTAAGGAGTCTTCGGTAGTCATATCGGCCAATGATGACCTCAAGGTGATTCTGAACTATCTCACTGAAAATGATGGCATTCGGATTGATTCTTATGCCTCGGATGAAAAGGCCTCAACTTTTATTCTTGAGCGAAGCGATTCCGGGGTTATGGCAAAGGATGTAAATGGGGTTATTCTATACAAAGCCGTCAGCAATGAACAAGGTGGAATCTCTGTTTACGGTAAAGAGAATGAATTAGTAAAGCATTTCTCTCCGAATATGGTCCATGCAATGAAGGATAATATGGGAGTTCAGTATAATTAGTATAATTAGAATAATGATTTTCAAAGAACGCGGCCTTGCCTTTTTGGAAGGCCGCGTTTTTATATATGTTCCATTTCTGTATAAATGATAATACCAGATAGGCCGGGGTGTTGGAGAGTCCCCCGTAGGAGTCTATGATCTCCTGGTCCTCCACGGTCTCCGGCTCGTAGGTGAGGGCTACGGAGCGGTTGGAGAGCCTGTGGGCCGGAAGGGTGATGTCGAAGAAGGGCCCCGCGGGGGTCTTGGATGCCAGGAACCGGACGCTGTGCATGAGTTCATCGGGTATCCGGGTGTACTCATGCGTGACTGCGATCTCCTTGAACTGAAGGCTTGCGGGCAGGATCTTCAGTGTCTCGGGTATGAGGCTGCGGGTCCTCAAAAAATCCTCGTATGCCGTGTCCGGGTTCCCCTAGGTGATGATCTGCCTCAGGTACTCGAGGGGGGTGAGTGTCTGCACGGCAGCAAGATATGCCTCCCTGATCCCGGGCAGGGATATCCCCTCCGGAAGAGTTCATGGATTTCTACTTCTTATTTTTAAGATTTTCTGCTTCTTTTTTCTCCTTAATCCTTAATAATACGGTTTCCTTTATTTGTTTGATTTCCTTATCATCAGGTTGGATATATAAAGCTTTCTGCAAATCATCAAGCGCAGCCTCGTATTCGCCTAACTCCATTTTACTTTTGGCACTCTCCTTGTATTCCTTCTTACGGATTTTTTTAAGAATATTGTCTTTCTTGGCTTTCATTCCAAACAAGAATCCATTATCAGGGGCAAGCTCTATAGCCTTCTCTATATCATCAAGTGCGGCCTCGTATTCGCCCAATTCCGCTCTAAGCTCTGCCCTGCGTTTATAAGAATAGTAAGAATTCGGATTTTCCTTACTAGCCTGGGTTTTTTGTTCGATTTTTTGCCTTTTCTTCTCCCGGATCATCTCTTGCATGATTGATAAATCCGATATAGCGCCTGCCTTATCCCCAATCTTTTCCCTTAGACTGGCGCGCAGGGGATGCCCTTAAGGCAGGGGTTTTTGATTCTCTATTTCAAATTATTGAGATTTTCTCATTCTTTCTAATACTTTTTTCTTATGATTTATTCTTAATAGTACAGTTTCTTTCATGAGCTGTAATTCTCGATCGTCAGGATTGAGATCCATAGCCTTCTCTATATCACCAAGCGCAGCCTCGTTTTCTCCCAATTGCATTTTAAGTTTGGCCCTATCCTTATATGAAGGGAAAGAATCTGGATGCTTTCCAATAAACTTGTTTAATTCATCAATTTTGTCTCTTTTTTGTTGATCTTCGTTCTTTTTATGCATTTCTCTGAGAATACTATCCTTCTTGGATTTCATTCCAAGCAAGAATTTATCATCAGGGGCAAGCTCTATAGCCTTTTCTATATCGGCAAGTGCGGCTTCGTATTCGCCCAATTCCGCTCTATGTTGTGCCCTGAGCCTATAGATATCGTAAGAATTCGGATATTTTTCAAGATATTTAGTTTCCTCATCATTTTTTTGTCTTTTCTTCTCCCGAATCATCTCTTGCATGGTTGATAAATCTGATATAGCGCCTGCCTTATCCCCAATCTTTTCCCTTAGACTGGCGCGCAACTCATATGCTCTCAAATCAATTGGGAAAACATTTATAATTAACGAATATGTATCAATGGCCCCTTGAATATCACCTAACTCCTGGAGAGATCTTGCCTTGGAATGATAAACACCCGAATTTTTAGGCCTCCCAACAATTTCAAGATATCGGTTAAAATCCTTTACAGCGCCTTTATAATCACGCTCAAGAAGTTTATATGTACCCCTGTCAAGTATCTTTTTTGCCGCTTTCGGATCCGCTTCGATTTCCTTGTTTATATCCTCCAAAGCATGATCGACACCACGTTTGCGCAAATCTTCCGCCTTTTCAAAGTCCGCTTTGGCGCCTTTCTTATCTCCCAAACGCTCCTTGGTCCTGCCTCTGCCGATATAAGCTTCAGTAAAATTTGGACTTATTTCTATGGCCTTGTTGTAGTCTGAGAGTGCACCTTTCAAATCTCCTGTCTCCATCTTTGTCACTGCTCTTATTTGATAGGCATATTTGTTTTGGGGATCTATCTGTAATGCCTTTGTGTAACATGATATAGCCTCTTCTATATTACCGCTAAGGCTCGCACCATAGCCGCGTTGAATCCATTCTTGAGCGGTCTCGGCATAAACATTTGAAAACAAAGCTGCTACTAATAAAATACTTAATAAGAGACGAACAGTAAATCGCATAATGTCACCCCTTTCTCCTGTAAGAATATCACTTTTCCCTCGAATAAGAAATCAATTTGGTATAAACATCTCCTCTTCCTGACCCTTTTTTATGGCATGATTATGAAGTGCCCGCGGTTGGTTACGCAGGTGAACGGGATCCCCAGCAATACCGGGTATTATCGGGTGCGGTAATAATGCTGAACGATGCGGCGGTCCCGCAGGGCCGTTTGAATAGGAATCCGGATTATCCCTATGAAGATAACCCCATCTTCCCTGAAAATCCGCCAGCCATTCATTTTGATGAAGGGGAACCAACGAATAAGCTTGCATTGGATCTTCCTGATTTGGTGCATGAGTGGTTCTATCATATGCCCCTTTTGGTTCAGGATCGTACTGTTGTTATATACCAAAGTAAAAAATTTGTATCAGGAATGTAAATATCATCAACATCCTTTGCCACTAAAACCATACAGGTGTCCGAAGGATAAGTGACATCAATCTTGCAGGTCAGGGTGCCTATGGTTGGGATGCGATAAGGGGAGAACATTCAGAAAAATTCGTCAATTATAAATAAATCAAAAGAATTTCTAAATCCTTTAAATACCATTTAAGAAAAGTTACAGTCTTGTACTAAGTAACAGAAACTACTTTTATGATCTAACCTAGCCTGACAGGTATTGGACTGATTAATAATCCTTCATTCTTTGAACGGATACAGATCTTTAAGTATTACATTTTCCGAGGATTCCACATATTTTCAGAGTTTTAACGATTGTTTATAGTAGCTCTTCCTGAATGCAATGGGCAAACTTTCTGATATTTTAATTATGAATTCAGTCAAAGTAAGATCGGATAATTCTTCATTAGGTATCTCTTTGTAGGCATCCAGCATTTTCAGAAATCTTGAGGATTCCTCCTGCAATCCTTCGATGTCGCTTTCTTTCATATGATCAATACATTTAAGGATCAGGAAAAGGGGCGGAGTTCTCTGTAGCTCTTTATATGAAATTTCATCAAAAAAATTTACACTGCCATCCCGGACATAACTGTTGGCAATTCTCTTTTGATCAACTTCTTCTAAAGTAGAAAGATGGTCAACTAAAAGCAATATTCCTGGAGTATACTTTATTTCATCCCAAGTTAATTCTGATAGAAGCTTGTCATAGTATGCCCTTAACTTCAAATTCTTTTCAGATGCTCTATAAAATCTTTCTCTTAATTTAGGTTTGTTTCTTGCCAAGCTTTTAATTCCTAGATCATCAATAGGTGGGCGTTTAGCTTTTTCTTCTGATGAAGGCACTGTTACTGGTAATGTCTTTGCTGGTGGGCCATGATATGTTATCTTATTGGATATATCTATCGGCTTTTTAGTATCTTCCGGTTCTAAACACCAATCAGATCTATACACAGAAGGGGTTTCTCCTGAAGCATCTACCCCCACTCGCATAATGGCATTACCTTTTAGTGCATCTTTTTCTACAAAATTTCCATTAAGTTCCATGACAGCATAGCCTTCACCTATGGTCCACATACCGGATATTTCAACATCATTATGAGTATTTTTTTCGCCAAGCCATCCCCTTACATATGGTTTCTCTCTGGATTCAAACCATTTATCAACCTTCTCTACTGGGATTATCATAAAGGTTTTGTTGTCAATCTTAGATAGTTTGACTTGATAAGATCTAATTTCAGACTCGTAATCGAAACCTCTAAGTTGCAGCTTTGGCAACTTAAATAAATAGCTTTTACCGTAGTCAAGTTCCTGTGCTTTTAATGGACTGGCAATTAAAAGAATAAAGCATGCAATAATTGCTGATAGTTTATACATAGAATATCCTCCTTTATTTCAATTCAGTTTCAGGATCTAAACTTCCTTCAATAATTTTCCGACAACGATAACAAAGAATAAATGTAATCTGAGGAATAATCCAAAACATCTCCAAGATTTTTCCATATGTTATCATTTAATATTTCAAAATGAGAATATTTTCCGCTACATGGATCGGATTTTTGTAAGCGATAATCCTGAAAAAGCTGTATTCTCCAACATCAGTCAATATCACTTGATAATCTTCTATATATGTAGGTGCTTTCAAATAGTTAATAATACTATCCCTAAAATTAGGAACCTAACCCACCACATTTTCCCCCCATATCGCGCTCTGATCCGTTTCTTGATCTTTCTGATTCCAGATCTGGAATGTTTACAATATATTCCGATTTTACCCAGCATTCACACAGATCTCTCGAAAAATATTCCCCTCTTCATCATCCGCTAAGTTCTTCTTTGAATATTTTTTTGAAAAAAAGTTGAATTCCGTCTATACTCTTATCCAGGCAAATTAGTTTCCTATCGCACTTGACATTTTTGTTGTCTTTTTTTATATTGTTGTCCAAATGGACAACAGAAATTCTTGGGGCAACAATGCCGAATGAATCCGAAATAAAAGAGTATCTGAAAAACCATCTAAAAGAACTTATCCCTGTTCAGGGCCTCAGTATCCGTTTTGAAGCCATACGGTATAAAGACAAAGAGTGGCATCCTGATTTCACAGCCCGGGTCTCATACAAAAACCTGCAATTCAGATTGCTTGGGGAAATTATATCCCATCAAAGCTCTTCCATGCTCAAGGCGAAGATAACGCTTCTAAAGTTGCATGCAAAAAAGGATGCGGGCTTAGTTCCTCTTGTGGTAGCCAGATACCTGAGCCCAGATCGCAGGAGGCAATGTCAAGAACAGGGAGTCTACTTCTTGGACCTTTCCGGCAATGTCTTATTAAAATATGACCACTTGTATATAGAACGCATTGGATTTCCCAACCGCTTTCCCGAAAAAAGGAGGGGCAGAGGGCCTTTTTCAGACAAGGCGTCTCTCATTCTAAGGGCAGCCTTCTCGGATATCAAGAAGGTTTGGGGGATTCGGGAACTTGCCAAATCCGTCGGCCTCGATCCCGGTTTTGTCTCTCGAATGGCACTGGAACTCGAACAGAGAAACTATATTTCCCGCATAGATTCCAAGCTGAAACTGCGAGAACCCAAGAGTCTTCTGGAGGACTGGGTGCGGGAATACGATTACAGGAAAAATCGGGAAGTGAGATACTTCTGTTTGGCAAAAGGCCCTGAGGAAATAATAAACAGGGTGAATGCCGCCCAAATCCCGGATGAAATCCTATACGCATTCGGGCTTCACGCAGGGGCCAATCTTGTTGCACCATACGCCGTTTACAACGAGTCTCATATTTACATTCAAAATAGGAGCAGTATCAACTGGTT
>JBLIRM010000130.1:0-9351 GCA_049472295.1 bacterium
GGTGGATGACCCTGAGTTATTGGATCTGGTGGAGTTGGAGGTCAGGGAGCTATTGAGCCAGTATGATTTTCCCGGCGACGATATACCTATCATCCGCGGTTCCGCCTTAAAGGCGTTGGAAAGCGGGGATCCTGATGCAGAGGAGACCAAATGTGTATGGGAGCTTCTGGAGGCCGTTGACAGCTACGTTCCGACACCCAAGCGCGATATCGATAAGCCATTCCTGATGCCTGTGGAAGACGTATTCAGCATATCCGGTCGTGGCACCGTGGCAACTGGTCGAGTGGCGCGCGGTATAGTCAAGGTCGGAGAGGAAGTGGAGATCGTGGGTATCAGGGACACCAAAAAGACGGTGGCCACCGGTGTGGAGATGTTTCGAAAGCTGCTGGATGAGGGGCAGGCAGGAGACAATATCGGGGTGCTTCTGCGAGGCATGAAGCGCGACGAGATCGAACGCGGCATGGTCCTGGCAAAACCCGGTAGCATAACACCGCACACCAAATTCAAGGCAGAGGTATACGTGCTGACCAAGGAAGAGGGCGGCAGGCATACCCCGTTTTTCGATGGTTACAGGCCTCAGTTCTATTTCCGGACCACGGATGTGACAGGCAGCGTACATCTGCCCGAGGGCACTGAGATGATCATGCCCGGAGATAATACGGCGATAACCGCCGAGCTGATTACCCCCATCGCCATGGAAAAGGAGCTGCGCTTCGCCATTCGCGAAGGCGGCAGAACCGTAGGCGCTGGAGTCGTCAGCGAGGTTATTGAGTAATCCAGCACCCAAAAAGCTAAACTCAAATAAAGGGATATCATTACGGTATCCCGAATATGAAGGAAGTATTAACGGATGAGTCAAAGGATAAGAATTCGGTTGCGAGCCTATGATCACAATATATTGGATCAATCGGCCGGAGAGATTGTTGAAAGGGCTAAAAGTACGGGGGCGAGAGTGGCTGGGCCCATTCCTCTGCCAACCCAAAAGACCCGTTATACGGTTCTGAGATCGCCTCATATAGACAAGAAGTCCAGGGAACAATTCGAGATCCGAACCCACAAAAGGATACTGGATATATTGGAACCAACAGCTCAAACTGTAGACGCCCTGATGCATTTGGATCTGCCGGCAGGAATTGATGTAGAGATAAAACTTTGATCTACGGATCCTTACTATTTTCGGGCTCGATCATTTGAATGGAGTTGCAATGAAGCTAGACGTATTGGACATAGAGGGTCAGAAAAAATCCCAGGCAGACCTGCCTGAGGATATATTTGCCGCACCCATCAAGACACAGATGATTCATGATGTGGTCAGGTATCAGCTTGCAAAGAAAAGGCAGGGGACTGTGGCCACAAAAGGCAGATCGGAAGTCAGAGGCGGAGGAATAAAACCCTGGCGGCAAAAGGGAACAGGCAGGGCCAGGGCCGGAAGTATCAGGTCACCTCTCTGGGTTGGCGGCGGCACAGTATTTGGGCCGCAACCCAGAAGCTATGCCTTTAAGCTCAACAAAAAGCTCAAAAAACTTGCATTAAAATCGGCTTTAAGCCTCAAGGCACAGAACGAGGAATTGATCCTAATGGAGGATTTTGATCTGGATGAGGCCAAAACAAGGCTGGCTGCAAAAATCTTCAACGACTTGGGCTTCCAAAAAGGGACCAAGGTCTTGATCCTGGTTGACGAAGGACACGATAATCTGAAACTGGCCACACGAAATATACCCGGAGTGAAGGTCCTGGATCTGGCCGGTATGAATGTATATGATCTCCTTTGGCATAACAAACTGATCATCGTAGAAAATTCCATACCCAAATTAAAAGAGGTGCTGGCATCATGAAATCCCCTTATGAAATTGTCAAAGTCCCTTTGATGACGGAAAAAAGTAATATCATGAATGAGACCAGCAGTAAGGTCAGCTTTATTGTTGAACGCAATGCAACAAAGCCGGAAATTGCAAAGGCTGTGGGAGAGATATTCAACTGTCATGTGATCAAGGTCAACTCGATTCATATGACAGGAAAGAAAAAAAGGTTGGGCATGCATCAAGGCAGGCGATCCCACTGGAAGAAGGCCATATGCACCCTGGCTAAAGGGGAAAAGATCGATATTGTCGAAGGAATGTAACGCACGGATATCCTGAAGGGAAAATTTTATGGGAATCAGAACATATAAACCGACAACCTCCAGTCAAAGGTTTAAAACGGGTTTCACCTTTGATGAAATTACTTCAAAAAAACCGGAAAAATCGCTGGTCACTAAGCTATTTAAAAGCGGAGGCAGAAACACAAACGGAAGAATCACCTGCCGGCATAAAGGAGGCGGGCATAAGCGCAAATATCGGATTATCGACTTTAAACGAGACAAGGATGGTGTGCCTGCCAAGGTCGTCAGCATAGAGTACGATCCCAATCGGTCGGCCAGAATCGCACTGCTGCAATATATGGATGGAGAGAAAAGATATATCCTGGCGCCGGTCGGTCTAAAGGTAGGGCAAAAGGTGCTCTCAGGTGAAGGGGCAGAGATTGAAGCAGGTAATGCTTTGCCTTTAAATAAGATCCCCCTTGGAACCATTGTTCATAATATCGAGATGAAGGTCAATAAGGGCGGACAACTGGCAAGAAGTGCCGGTACCGGGGCACAGATCCTTGCGAAAGAAGGAGAGTATTGTCAAATCAAGCTAAGCTCGAGCGAGGTCCGAAGGATACACAAGGACTGCAAGGCTACTATAGGACAGGTCGGCAACCCTGAACATTCGAATATCTCCATTGGTAAGGCCGGACGATCCAGATGGCTCGGGAAAAAGCCTACGGTTCGGGGCGTGGCAATGAATCCCATTGACCATCCGATGGGTGGCGGTGAAGGCAGATCGTCCGGAGGACGTCATCCATGCACCCCCTGGGGGAAACCGACAAAGGGTTATAAAACACGGAAGAAAAAGGCGTCTGATAGCTATATAGTCAAGCGCAGAGGCACTAAGTAAATGAAAAAGGGAGGCAAGTCTTGGCACGCTCATTGAAAAAGGGCCCATTTATTGATGAATACCTTTTGAACAAGATTGAACAATTGAATCAGAGCATGGACCGGAAAGTGATCAAGACCTGGTCCAGACGGTCAACAATTATTCCGGAAATGGTTGGCCATACCATTGCCGTTCACAATGGGAAAAAGTTTATCCCAGTGTATATCACTGAAAACATGGTGGGTCACAAATTGGGAGAGTTTGCTCCAACCCGGACCTTCAGGGGGCATGGCTCAAAAGCGGAAAAGGCTACAAGGGTCAAATAATAAAAAAACTATCTCTCTGGTTGAAGGAATAAGAAGATGAAATCAACAGCAAATATAAAATATCTCAGAACATCATCAACGAAGCTGAAACCCATGATTGATCTTGTCCGTGGCAAAAGGGTTGAAGATGCATTGACTCTGCTTAAATTTACAAATAAAAAGGCCTCACGGTTGTTGCATAAGGCGATACGTTCGGCTTTTGCCAATGCCGAACATTTACCCGATGCAAAGGATAAGGATCTCGAAACCCTGTATGTTGCTGAAATCTACGCCAATCAGGGTCCGACACTAAAGCGCTTTATTCCCAAAGCCAGGGGACGTGCCGGCAGGATCCAGAAAAAAACCAGCCACATCAGAATCACTTTAAAAACATCTGAAGATAAATGAGGTCAAGATCGGAGGTAGGGATTTGGGACAAAAAGTACATCCAATTGGTTTAAGATTAGGTATCATTAAAACTTGGGAATCAAGATGGTTTGCCAAGAAGGAGTATCCTCAATATCTGCATGAGGATCTGGCCATTCGGGATTTCGTCCGGAATCGGTTGAAAAATGCCGGTGTGTCCAAAGTGGAGATAGAAAGGGCCTCTGATCGGGTCAAAATCAATATCTACAGTGCAAGGCCCGGGATCATCATCGGGAAAAAGGGGAGCGAGGTGGATCGGCTCAAAAACGATATCCAGAAAATGGTCAGCAGGCAGATTTTTATCAATATTCTGGAGATCAGGAAATCGGAGATCGATGCCCAACTGGTTGCTGAAAATATTGCTGTACAATTGGAAAAGCGTGTTGCATTTCGAAGGGCAATGAAAAAAAGGGTCACAATGGCCTTACGATTTGGTGCCGAAGGCATAAGGATTGCCTGCGCAGGACGACTGGGCGCAGCAGAGATGGCAAGAAGAGAATGGTATCGGGAAGGCAGAGTACCCTTGCATACCCTGAGGGCGGACATTGATTATGGTTTTGCCGTTTCCAAAACCACATACGGCAGCATTGGTGTCAAGGTTTGGATCTTCAAAGGGGAAATTTCCAAGGATGAAGCAGTCAAAGCATAGGTAAGATCCGGTTCTAAATCGGAATGATGACTGCAAAATTAGGTGTATAAAAAGGATTATCTGTTATGTTAATGCCCAAAAAGGTAAAATATCGCAAACAACAACGCGGTAAAATAAAAGGAAACTCGAATCGGGGTTCCGAGCTCCATTTCGGTGATTATGGTCTTAAGGCACTCGGAAGCGGATGGATCACAAACCGCCAGATCGAGGCAGCCCGTATTGCTATTACCCGTTATATCAAAAGAGGGGGTAAGATTTGGATCAATATCTTTCCGGATAAGGCGATCGGGCATAAGCCGGCGGAAACAAGGATGGGTAAAGGGAAGGCCACACCAGATACATGGGTGGCCGTGGTGAGACCGGGCAGGATGCTCTATGAGATGGAAGGCATCAGTAGGGAAGAGGCTAAAGAGGCCATGAGACTTGCCTCCCACAAACTCCCCATCAAAACAAAATTCGTTAGCCGATAGGAGATGTATCGATTATGAAAGCCAATGAGTTCAGGGACCTGAGTGATGAGGAACTCAGCCATAAAGAGGCCGATTTGAGAGAGGACCTTTTTAAACTGAAATACCAGCATAGTTCAGGGCAATTGGAGAATAAGGCCCGTATTAAACAAGCCAGAAAGGACATTGCCCGCCTTCTGACAATCTGCCGTGAGAGGATACTGGCCAAAAAGGCGCAGGGATGAAAGAGGACTTAAGGATGAAAGAGAGAGGGAGTCGTAAGAAGAGAATCGGTCTTGTGGTGAGCGACAAAATGGATAAAACGGTGGTTGTCGAGATCGAAAGACGGTTTGTGGACCCGATGTATAAAAAGATCGTTAAACGAAAAAAAAGATACAAGGTACATGACGAGAAGAATGAATGTCATACCGGCGATAAGGTCCTTTTGATGGAGACACGTCCTTTGAGTCGCGATAAGAGATGGCGGGTCGTGAATGTTATAGACCGGGCCAAGCTAACTGAAAAGATATAAGTCCGAAGCATTTATACCGAGAATGCATGTGATTGAGGTGAGAAAGAATGATTCAGGTACAGACAACACTTGATGTGGCTGATAATACAGGTGCAAAGAAATTGTGCTGCATTAAAATCCTTGGCGGCACAAGACGCAGATATGCCAGGGTTGGTGATATTATTGTGGTCAGTGTGAAAGAGTCCACTCCAACCGCTGTTATAAAAAAGGGTACTGTAAACAAGGCTGTAGTGGTCAGAACAAAAAAGGAACTCAGACGCAATGATGGTTCATATATCCGATTTGATACAAATGCCGCTGTTTTGATAAATCCTCAGGGTGAACCCATAGGTACGCGTATTTTCGGACCTGTCGCGCGAGAGCTTCGGGCAAAGCAGTTCACAAAGATTATTTCCTTGGCCCCGGAAGTGATATAGCCTTATTCGAGGGATTTTTATTATGTTTAAAAGTAAACCGCAACACCGAATCAGCAAGACACATAAAATTCGAAAAGACGACACGGTCTATGTAGCTACAGGCAAGGACCGGGGTAAAACCGGTAAAGTACTAAAAGTGTTACCCAAAAAGGGCAGGGTTTTGGTAGAAAATATCAATTTTGTCTATAAACACATGCGCCCGACTCAGCAATTTCAGCAAGGTGGCGTGATCCAGAGAGAAGGGCCCATCGAGATCACCAACCTTCAAGTGATGTGTAATAAATGTTCCAAGCCAACCCGGGTGGGATTTACAGTTTTGGAGGATGGCCGCAGGGTCCGTGTCTGCAAAAAATGTGGCGAAGTAATGAGTTAATCAAAAATGGCACAATGGGGAATCTTTTCATATGGCAAGGCTTAAAGATAAATATTTTCAAGAGATACGACCTCAATTAAAAAAGGAGTTCAGCTATAAAAATGATCTCCAGGTCCCCAGACTGACCAAGATTGTGGTCAATATGGGTGTTGGAGAGGCAATTACGAATGTCAAGTCATTGGATTTTGCCGTAGCTGACCTGACAAGCATCAGCGGGCAAAAACCGGTTATTACCAGGGCCAAACAATCCATTGCCGGATTCAAGCTCAGAAAAGGGATGCCCATTGGCTGCAAGGTGACACTAAGAAGGGACCGGATGTACGATTTTTTGGACAAGGTCATGAACGTGGCTCTGCCAAGGATTCGCGATTTTAAGGGCATTTCTTCAAAGGCCTTTGACGGACGAGGCAATTATAACCTCGGACTCAAGGAGCAGGTCATTTTCCCTGAGATCAATTATGACAAGATCGATAAAACCCGGGGCATGGACATATGTATCGTGACCACCGCCAAATCCGATGAAGAGGCGAAATCCCTTTTGAAGCTCCTGGGAATGCCCTTCAAGCAATAAAGGAGTTTATGGATCAACCTTATATAAATATAGATAGGTTTGGATTAATCACAAAGCATAAAAAGGAGAGATTAAAAAAAAGTGGCTAAGAAATCCTTAATTGCCAAGGCCAATAGGAAACCAAAATTTAAGGTCAGAAAATACCACCGTTGCAGATTATGCGGCAGACCCAGGGCATACTTGAGAAAGTTCCAGATGTGTCGAATCTGTTTCAGGACACTGGCTCTCAGAGGGGAACTCCCCGGAGTCATCAAGGCGAGCTGGTAGAAGGAGGATCATGGTTGTGACAGACCCAATTGCCGATTTATTGAATCGGATCAGAAATGCCATTTTGGCAAAACATGCAAGCACGAATGTTCCCTTCTCCACGATAAAACTGGAGATCGTCAAAACCATAAAATCAGGTGGATATATCAAGGGTTATAAAGTTCTTGACAAGGATGGCAAAAAAGAGATCCGTGTTTATCTCAAATATGACACTCAAAACAAAGGGATCATAAACGGTTTGAAACGGATCAGCAAACCCGGACGAAGGGTTTATGTGAACAAGGATAAGATTCCCAAGGTCCTGGGAGGGCTCGGAATCGCCATTCTTTCCACCTCTAAAGGTATTATGACGGACAGTGCCTGCCGGAACTCAAATTCCGGCGGAGAGGTAATGTGCTATATTTGGTAATTAATGTTGAATAAGGGTATGGAGAGATTATGTCCAGAGTAGGCAAAAAACCAATCCCCATCTTAAAAGGCGTACAGGTCGAGATCAAAGGACAGCATGTGACTGTTAAGGGCTCAAAAGGGGAACTGCGTCAGGATATCCCTTTCGAGATCGGGATCGAAAAGAAGGAGGATGAGATTGTCCTCGTGCCCAAAGGGAATCAGAAAAAGATTCATGCCTTGCATGGGCTTTGTCGCACATTGGTGGCCAACATGATCCACGGGGTAAGCGAAGGCTTCCAGAAAAGACTAAAGATCGTGGGTATCGGATACCGGGCCAATGTTTCCGGAAAGATCCTCAATCTTTCGCTCGGTTATTCACATCCCATAAAGTATAACATCCCTGATCAAATCTCGATCGAGGTGACCAAAGACAACCAAGTCATTGTCAATGGCATCGATAAACAGAAGGTTGGCCAAATCGCAGCGGAAATCAGGGATTTCAGACGTCCTGAACCTTATAAGGGTAAAGGTGTGATGTACGCGGATGAGAAGATTAGAACCAAAGTCGGCAAAACAGGGGCTTAATCCAAGGAGGCCATGTTGTTTAAGGATAGAATGAAAAACAGACAGGAACGCCATAAGAGGGTCCGCAAGAAAGTCAAAGGAACCGGAGAGAGGCCCAGATTGGCTGTATTCAAGAGTGCATCCCATATTTATGCGCAATTGATTGATGATGTGAAGGCCCATACCATTGTCAGTGTTTCGACCATTGACCCGGCGTTCAGACAAAAGATGTCCACTACCGGCAATATGGCTGCTGCAAAATTGGCCGGACAAATTCTGGGAGAAAGGGCCAGGGAAAAAGGCCTGGAAAAGCTTGTATTCGACCGTGGGGGTTTTATCTATCATGGTCGCATAAGGGCATTAGCCGAAGCAGTTAGAGAGGCTGGACTCAAGTTTTAAAATTTAAGAAGATAAAGGAGGAGGTCTTTGGCCAGGATAAACCACGAGGAATTGGAACTGATTGATAAGGTTGTTTATATAAACCGCGTTGCAAAGGTCGTTAAAGGGGGGCGCAGATTCGGCTTCAGTGCCTTGGTTGTGGTGGGTGATAACCATGGGCATGTAGGCATTGGCATGGGAAAAGCCAATGAGGTTCCCGAAGCCATACGCAAGGCCATTGAAAAGGCAAAAAAAAGTCTGGTCAAGATCCCCCTGGTTGGAAGTACTATACCTTATCAGGTCATTGGCCATTTCGGCGCCAGCAAAGTCCTTTTAAAGCCAGCTTCTAAAGGAACGGGGGTCATCGCAGGAGGCCCTGTGCGCGCGATTGTTGATGCTGCAGGAATCCAGGATATCCTAACAAAGTCCATCGGCTCCAATAATCCACATAATGTGGTCAAGGCAACCATGGATGGCCTGACCCAGATGAAAAGTCCAGAAGAGATCATGAAAAACCGCGGCCTTTCTGTGAATAATACGATTGAAAGGGAAAAGGATGACCAAGCGTCTTAAGATCACACTAATCAAAAGTCCCCATGGCAGGTTGCCCAGACACAGCCGCATACTCGATGCCCTGGGATTAAGAAAAACCAATCGGACCGTTTATAAACCTGATAATCCTCAGACCTGGGGTATGGTTAAAAAGATACCTCATCTGGTCAATGTTGAGGGAGTGGAAGAGAAGAATGCTAAATAATCTGAGAATAAACGAAGGATCAAGGAAAAAGAGAAAAAGGGTGGGCCGGGGCTCCGGGTCGGGACATGGAGGCACTTCCTGCAGAGGCCACAAGGGTCAAAACGCACGGTCAGGCGGCGGCAAAGGACCGGGGTTTGAAGGTGGGCAGATGCCTTTACAGCGCAGATTGCCCAAAAGAGGATTCAGAAATATTTTTAAAAAGGAATACACCATTGTTCACCTGGATGATTTTAGGCTTGAGTGAGGGGTTGTAAAAGCATAAATTCTTACAGCAGGAGTGCAAAAGTGCACTTTTGCACTCCAAGAAAAGTGTACTTTTG
>JBLIRM010000131.1:0-9331 GCA_049472295.1 bacterium
ATAAGATTGGGTTATGGATAATTTGATTTAATGATTTGCTGATGGTTTATATTGATCGCTCAAACTTTGGTATCGAGGAATCTCAGCACGCGGCCATAAATGCTTTTAGAGCCTTTGCCGCGAATGATACCATGGCGGTCATTAGGGAAGATGACCAGTTCCTTATCTGCGGAGCCGAGTCTTTGATGGAGCTGCTTGCTCCCTTGCGGGTGGACAACCGGATCATTTGAGGACTGGATGATCAAGGCCGGCACTGTAATATCTCCAAGACGTTCTGAAACAATATCTATGAGTTGAATCAACTCCCTTACACCGCTGATGGGATTTCTTGAGTAATTGATGTGTGGATTCTCAGGTTTATTTGGCACGAAGGAATGACGGCTCTCATCATTAACAAGTCTATCCGCCAGGTTATGCCAGAGCATGACAGCCGGGGCAAACTTGGCTGTCCTTTTTCGCAGTTGCATAGCCGGATTGATCGCAAATACGGCTCCAATATTATCATACATGTTGTTGGAGGCTGCAAGTAGGGCCAATGTAGCTCCTGCGCTAAATCCACCCAGGACTACCTTGTCACAACTGTTTGCCAAAATCAGATAACCCTGCTCAACCGATTCCAGCCAATCTTCCCAGTGCCTCATAGCCAGGTCCTTAGGACTGGTGCCATGTCCACGCAGACGGGGCGCATAAACGGTATACCCATGTTGATGGAGGTTCTCGGCAAGCGGCCTGACCTCTTCAGGGGCAGCCATATATCCATGCACCAGAAGCACTCCGACCTTTGCGCGGTAACGACGGAGGAGAATGGGCATACCGATGTTCAATGGCCTGCTCTCTTTTTTGCTGTAAAATGTCTTATAATCCGTGTCGAATTCTGCCTGTGCAGATTTGAGGAACCTTTGTCTGAGACGCCAACGGATAAACCATCGGGGATACCATGCAATAAACCTTAATTTCCTGGTAAGGGAGCGCAAATACTCTACTTCATTCAGAATGACCTGATAAATATTTTCGATCCGAATCGTATGAAAATTCAAGATCGCCCGTACCTTTGTCCTTTTCTTATAAATTGTCTCTCCCCGTACATCCGCTATACCGCTCTTTTCCGCCACAGAGAGAAACTCTTTCAGTTTTTCTTTGTAAACCCGACAGATCTCCACAATCTTGTTTTGGTTGAAAGAGGGATGCAATCGAAAGGATGGATCTTTCTCGACCGCTTCCACTGCTAAATAGAGTCGCTCTGACAGATCGAAAAGGGTTAAGTGATTACCAGGATAGTATCTCAGGATATAGGCAATCAAATGGTCAAAATTGAGAGTGGTCATATGGTAAACGTTTGCCATGGCCTTTATCATCAGTTTTTTGGCGATCCGGCAGATAAGGGACCGGGAAGGCATGATATCATCAGGATGGATGGGTCGAGGGGTGATCATATCATGTTTGCATTTCTTACCATCCATCAGACGCCTTATGGATAAAGGATTGCCAAAAGATATATCCATGTCCACACCGGAGAGAAGCATCCTGCCTTCCGTAAGCAACTCGTCCTGTATCCGCTTGGGGATGTCTTTCGCAATATAGGAGGCGAATCGCATTATGGCATTTTCTGCCGGGCGAATGGGGTAATAAGTCACATTCACAGGAACAATGAATATCTCCCGGTCTGTCAATTCATCCATGGAGTTGAGATCAAAGACCTTTAATTGTTGATGAAGCAAATCCGTATTGTTTTCTTGCAAGTAGTAGAATCGCCTGCGATGAAGCTCGGCACACAGGGCAAGGACTGCAGCCCCGGTATGGGGTGGGCGTCTGTCTCCCGTTGGACAATAAACACAGAATTTGCCTCGCTTGAGAATCTTCTTGTCTTTGATCATAGACCCTTCAGGGAAAAACAGCCATGGATGGTCACCTTTCAGGAGTGAACGAATGATGATCTTGTTCCGATCGGGGTCCCTGGTAGAGACCGCACCGATATTCTCCAGATAAGAGCCCAGGGCGCCCTTATAAAAGCTGTGATGGGCAAGAGACATCACCGCTTTCCCGGTGAGCTTTGACAATTCGTATACAAGGATGACGGTCTCCAAACGGGTAAAGTGATTCGCCACAAAAATTGTCACACCATCCGGAATCTTTTCCACATCATGTATATGGACAGATGCCTTGAAAAAGCGCTCCATGGCCCTGACTCCCAGCCTGCTGATCGATAAAGTGACGCGGTTGATTTCTGTCATTGCACCCTTGCCTTATATATTAAAATACGTTTCATTACTGATTCGTTCCATTTTTTTCATTCTTCTGATTTCAGGGGCAAAATTTGCCAGGAACATGAGTTTTTTCCAAGAGGGATCCAAACCCTTGTCAAGTGCTGATAAAAGTGACGGAATCACCACGGAGAAATCCTTCACATCTCTCATGCCCCCATGAGCCATGAGCAGGGTTTTTATCTCAAGTGGTTTTAGTCTCAAGAGGGATTTTTCCATTAAATGGGGGAGAGTCACAGGAAAAGGCAAGATATATTTTCCATTTAAACGAAGGAACATATCAGAGACATAGAGCGTAGATGCCTTTTGATTGTATAAAACGATATCATGGGCTGTATGCCCCGGGGTTTCCATAACCTTCCAGTCATTAAAAAACGGAAGGGTATCCCCATCCTTTAAAGGATAGTCACATCTTATTCTTCTCTTATAAAATATACTCCTCAGAGGATGTCTCTTTTTTCTTGCCACCCAGAAGGTCAGGAGTAAATCGATATGGAATTGTATGAATCCGCCCATCCCCGAGTACCATTTATTAATGCCTATAGGAGCGGCAATAGGGATGCCATGCCTTTTATTAAATAGATGGGTGCCCCCTGTATGATCCGGATGTGCATGGGAGGCGATCACGAGCTTTATGGAATCCATTGACCGGCCCAATACCTCTGATACATAATGCTCGACCTCCGCCACATCCCCTTTGCATCCCCCATCCAGGATAAGAATTCCTTCCGGATATTCCACCAGGAATATGGTTTCAATGCATCCATTAATGCAATGGATTCGAAAATCATCTTTTGTCATAAGTGGCACTCATTTACAAATAGTTTTTTGCCTCTGATTATCCGTCTCAAAATTTCCCCAACAAACTGCTGGCGATCGTATTTTTTTGGATCTCCTTTGTGCCCTCGTAGATTTCCGTAATCCTGGCGTCCCTGTAAAAACGCTCTACCTCGTATTCCAGCATGTAGCCATATCCGCCAAACAATTGAATCGCCTCTTCAGCCACTTCAACAGCCACCCGGGCTGCATAGAACTTGGCCATGGAAGTGAGCTTGGGATCGATATTTCCCTGATCGAAATTCCAGGCCGCTTTATACACCAGAAGCCTTGCAGTTTCAATCTTTGTGGCCATATCGGCCAGCTTATGTTTAGTGACCTGAAATTCAGCGATCTTTTTATTAAACTGGGTGCGTTCCTTGCAATATGCAACCGCCCGATCAAATGCCCCCTGGGCGATACCAAGGGCCTGGGCCGCAATCTCTATCCTGCTTTCATCAAAGAACTCAAGGGCCTGGTAAAAACCTTTGTTTTCCTGCCCCACAAGATTGGATGCAGGAACTCTGACATCATTAAAGGAGAGTTCTGCAGTGGAGGTCATTTTTATTCCCATCTTTTCACCGATATCCCGGGCCGTGAATCCAGGTGTCCCCTTATCCACTATAATCAGGGACTGCCCGCGATAGGTCGGATTGGCTTCCCGGTCTGTCTGGCATAGAACAATCACAAAATCCCCTACCATCCCATTCGTGATGAAGGTCTTGACACCATTGATGACATAAGAATCTCCCTCTTTTACTGCCGTAGTGTTCATCAGGGTAATATCACTCCCATGATCCGGCTCCGTAAAAGCACCGCAGGAGATGGCCTTGCCTTTTGTAATGGGAATGAGGTATTTCTCCTTTTGTTCCTCTGTGCCACCCCTCAGGATGATCTCCGATGCGAAATCCACGATGCTGATGGCGATACCGATACCTGAATCCCTTCGGCAGAACTCCTCCACGATGAGGGCATTTTCAAATACACCATATTCCTGTCCGTTGTATTTTTCAGGAAAATGAAGCCCCACAAAATTGAGATTACAGGCCTTTTTCCAGATCTTTTCCGGAAAGGTATGGGCCCTTTCATGTTCGAGTGCGATCTCTTTATCAAATTCCCCTTTGGCAAAATCCCTTGCTGCCTTTTGTATGGCTTGCTGTTCCTGATTTAATTTAAAATCCACTTTTGACCTCCATTGGTTTGGGATTAGTTGGTCACTTTTATGGCCTTTTTTGATTTTTCTAAAGGTTTTTCAGATTCTTCCAATGCCTTCCGGCACTTCTCTATTTCTGCTGCCCTGAGTTTCTTTTTGAGTATCTTCCCGATTTTGCTTTTGGGCAGGTCCGGTACGAATTCGATCTCAGTAGGGAGTTTGTATATGGCCAGTTTTCCTTTACAGAATTCAATCATTTCCTTTTGGGTGGCGGTTTCACCCTTCTTCAGCACACAGAAAACCTTGATGCATTCCCCTCGGGTGGGGTGGGGTTTGCCCACAGCCGCAGCTTCCTTCACCTTTGGATTCTCAAAGAAGACCTCTTCGATATCCCGTGGGTACACATTGCATCCCCCGGAGAGGACCATATCCTTTATGCGATCCACAATATAGAAGTAGCCATCCTCATCCATCCTTGCGATATCCCCGGTATGCAGCCAGCCATTATTCAGTGTGCATTTCGTTTCTTTCGGCTTGTTCAGATAGCCATTCATGACCTGAGGGCCTCTGATCAGCAACTCACCCGTTTCCCCAAGAGGCACCTCTGTTCTACCATCCTTGATATCTACAATGCGGCACTCTGTATCCGGCACGGGAAGGCCCACACTGCCCACTTTCCTTTTACCATCAAAAGGATTGATATGGGTGACCGGAGAGGCTTCGGTCAGGCCGAATCCCTCCACGATGATGGCTCCGGTCCTCCTCTCGAATTCCCTGATTACCTCCACCGGAAGCGGGGCGCTTCCTGAAAAACATCCCTTGATGGATGTCATGTCCACCTTGTCTATATCGGGATGATTCAGGATGCCAATGTACATGGTGGGTACAAGGGGTGCAAATACAGGTTTATATTTTTGAATCGATTCAATCAGGGCTGCTGCTTTGGGTTTCGGGATAAGGATATTCCCCCATCCCATATATATGGCAAAATTCATGGCTGTAGTCAGTCCAAACACATGGAAAAAGGGGAGGGCGCCCAGCATGACCACATTATTGCCATGAAATCTCGGAAACCAGGCAGAGAGTTGCTGGACCTGAACGCTGAGATTCCCATGGGTCAGTATGGCCCCTTTGGAAATACCCGTTGTACCGCCCGTATATTGATACATAGCTGTATCATCAATATGAATGGGAATATTTGGCGGATCTGAGGGACACTCCCTTAGAACTTCCTTCCATTTATAAAGATCTTCAGCAGGTTTGACATCTGCCGAAAGCTTTTTCTTCTTGGCGACGAATGGGAATAATAATCTGCTTAGAAAGGGGAGATAATCCCCTATGGAGGTGTATATAATCTCTTTAATATGAGTCTTCGGCCTGAGATCGATCATCCGGTTTGCAAGGAGATCAAGGGTAATGAGACATTTGGCTCCCGAATCATTGAACTGATGCTCAAGCTCGCGAACCGAAGACAGGGGGTTATTCAAGACGGCGATGCCGCCAATCTTTAAAACTGCATAATAGCTTACAACGCAAGGAATGCTATTGGGAAGGAGAATGGCGACCCTGTCACCTTTTTGGATACCAAAATGATGGAGACATCCTGCAAAGCGATTGACCATTTTTTTGAGTTCCCTGAAGGTCATTCTGTATCCTTTGAAAAGAAGGGCCATCTTATCCGGAAATCGATTTGCCGAGGCTTCAAGGAATTCAGGGAGGCACTTTCTCTCATATGTCAATTTTTGGGGAATCCCTTGTTCATAGTGAGCACACCATGGTTTCTCCTGATAGCATTTTTTATTCATAAGCTGTGGCTCCTTGTATTCTTCGGATGCTTCCCAGCATCAATGAACACCATGGAAGAATCCCATTTTTAATTACAATATTAATTTATTAATCGGCTATCATGGCTCAAAAATTTGGGTTTAGTCTTGATAATATTCAGGTTTTGGTAAGAATAGCATGCGAAAAAGATCAGAAGGAGGGTAAAAAATCGGGCATCTTTTATTGAATTTTTTAACCACAGAGATCACAGAGAAGAAAAATTAAAACTCTGCGTTCTCTGTGACCTCTGTGGTAAATTCTAAAATGCAAATGAAAGCATTACGGCTTCTTTTTCGCTGGTTAATCTGTTGCGGGTAAAAGGTCATGCCAAGCCTCAAACAGCCCATTCAGCCGGGCAAATGACCTTTGACCAATCCAACATCAATGGATATTTCTAAAAATCATGGCGTCACCTTGCCCCATCCCGATGCACATGGTGACTAGCCCATACTTTACATCGGGTCTTCTCTGCAGTTCATGAACCATGGTGGTAGCAAGCTTGGCGCCCGTGGCGCCGAGCGGATGGCCCAGTGCAGTGGCGCCGCCATTCACATTGATGATCTTCTTGAATTCCTCTTCATCCAGGTTAAAATCCTTGCACAACTGTTTGATACAGGCCAGGCTTTGTGCACAAAATGCCTCGTTCATCTCGATGAGGCCGATGTCTTTGATATCCAAACCCGCCCTTTTCAGCACCATCCTTGTGG
Organism: bacterium; assembly: GCA_049472295.1. Taxonomy (GTDB): domain Bacteria; phylum SZUA-182; class SZUA-182; order DTGQ01; family JAFGSM01; genus JBLIRM01. The sequence continues at coordinate 6,762 of JBLIRM010000131.1, forward strand.
ATACAACAGGTCCGAAACCCATGATATTGGGGTCAACGCCAACGGATGCCCAGGCAATAATCTCTGCCATGGGTTTGAGCTTTCTTTGATTCATATAGGATTCCGTGACAACGAATAATCCCGAAGCGCCGTCCGAATAGGGGGCTGAGGTGGCGGCAGTGACTGTGCCGCCATTTTTGAATGCCGGCTTGAGTCTTTTGAACTGGGAAAGGGCATCATCCAGTGAGGCATATGCCCTGGGGCCCACATCCTGTTTCAGCACTTCGCCATCCGGTAAGGTGATCGGGATGATTTCGTCATGGAATCTCCCCTCGGAAGCCGCTTTAACCGCCTTGGCATGGCTCTGATAAGCAAAGACCTCCTGTTCTTTTCTGGAGACCTTATACATCTCAGCCAGTCTCTCTGCGGTTAATCCCATATTCAGTGCAGTAGTGTTGTCCTTTGCGAATTCATCATAGAAGTATTGGCTTGGGCTGAAGATGGTGCTCATATCATGGTGGCCCATGTGTTCAATGCCACTCACCAGAACAGCGCCCGGCTTTTCATTCTTGAAATTTTGCCCTGCAATCAGGAATTCGGCTGCCTTCATGGTGGCTGTTAAACTGGAGCCGCATAACCTGTCCACACTTACTGCTGGAATCTCATGAGGAAAATCCAATGTAAGCTGTGCAATCCTTGCCACATTGGCCCCCTGGTCCGAATCCTGTATCGCACAACCTGTGATGATATCCGCGATATCCTCCTTTGGGATAGGGGTGTTTTGGACCAGATCCTTCATTACGCAGGAAAGCATCTCCACGGAGCCCATGCTTTCATATTTTCCCGGATATCTGTCTATGCCGTTGCCGCCTTCTTCCGGCGGTATTTTATCCCCCTTGCTCTTACAAACAGGTATTCTTCTTGCATTTACAACATAGATCCTCTCGCTCATGATGATCCCTCTCTTTGAATCTCATCTTATGATGATGATTATTATGATTATGATTGAAATAGGAGTTCTTTACCGATTTGAAGGCCCATGGAAATGGCTTCTTCTTTAATGTACCCGCAGCAATCTGAAGCCAGCTGAACCTTTCCTTAAGGGACTGTTCAGTGGTCAGGCGTAGAAAGGCCTGCCTTTCTTTTTCCAATAGCTCCAGTTCACTAAATTTCTTTCCGGGAGGCAGGATATCACCGCCACTCACCACATCCGCCAATGTCTTTGCCACCAGTTCCATATGTGTTCTGATGAAATTGGGGACCTTCATGGGTGGTAACCGTCGTGCTGCCTTGGCCAGATCGATGCCTGTATAGAGTGTGGCCTTCATATCCCTTCCGGGCAAAGGCACGTATGTCTCTTCCGGCGGTCTGTAATTTTTTGAAAGTCTCTTGATATCCTCTTTGGCATCGTAAAGCAAAAAGTCACTATTCATGGAAATCCCGTCTGTGTCTGACAGATACCCGAGTTTTTTGGCTTCATGCGCACTGGTGGAAACCTTAACGAATGCGATCTGCTCGAAGGCCTCCTTGATGTAATCGATAGGCTTTGAACCCTCCTTTTGGGCATATTTTTGATATTTTCTGACCAGGACTTCCTTTGTGCCGCCGCCACCGGGGATAAGACCCACACCAAATTCAACCAGCCCGATATAGCTGTCATGAGCGGCCCGGATATGGGCACCGAAGCCAAGTTCACAACCCCCGCCGAGTGCCATCCCCCTTTTCGTGACCACAACGGGAACCTTGGCAAACTTGAGATTGTGATTGAGCATCTGAAAATTTATAATCACGTTTTCAATGAACCCGGTCTTTCCTCGCAGAGCATAGCCGAGAAGCATATCCAGATCCGCCCCGAAAGAGAAATTCTCCAGATCATTACCGACAATCAATCCCCGGGCATTTTTTTCCGCCAGCTCAAGGGCCTTACCGATGGCCTCGATGACCTCCATATTGATGGTGCCGTTCCTTGATAACATCTCAACCGCCAGGATGTCATCACCCATATCAAAGACCCTTCCACCCTTTTTGATTTCGAAGATCGGTTTGGCATTTTTGGCAATCTCTTTGAATGTGAGGTACTTGTCCGGCCTTTTGACCTTGGTGAATTCGCTTCCGCGTTTAAATACCAGATCCTCCTTTGCACCATTCGTGATATAGACCCGGTTTTGCCCGGTTTTATACAATTCCTGCAATAGCTTGGGAACCTCGGCCTCCTTCTCGATATTCTTGACCACCCGGTCCACGCCGATGATATCCAGGACCTGTCCCGGACCATATTTCCGGTTGAATCCCCACCGGATGGCATTGTCCACGGCCACTATCCCGTCCGGGCTGATCTCAGATGCCCTGGCAAATGTGTAACGGACCAATTCGTTCATGTTCTTTCTGTATATCTCGCCACCCACATCCGTGCTCTCATACATCAGTTTTATGGCCTGCTCGACTGATTTAGCCTTCTTTACTTCTTTCGTGGATTTTAGCTTTGGGTTTTTCTTGTGGATGTATTCATTGGTTTCGGGATTGATCACGAAATCCATATTTTTGCCGTTCAGCTTTTCCCGTTTGAAGAAGCCGGCCCCGGATTTTCTGCC
>JBLIRM010000132.1:0-9276 GCA_049472295.1 bacterium
GTTGCGCCCGTAATTAAAGATTTTGCTGTTCCAATCGGGGTGAAAGCCCTTGCGGGGGTCGGAATGCTCAAACAGGTGAGTGCCGTCGAAAAAACCGGGACCGTGTTCGTCCGCGGGAAAGTGGGAGGGCACCCAGTCCAGGATGATGCCGATGTCGTGCTGATGCAAGACGTCCACGAAATACATAAAGTCCTGGGGATTGCCGAAACGGCTGGTGGGGGCAAAATATCCGGCGGCCTGGTATCCCCAGGACCCGTAAAAGGGGTGTTCCATGACGGGGAGGAATTCGACATGGGTAAAGCCCGTATCCCTGACATATGCCACCAGTTGATCGGCCATTTCCGGGTAGGAGAGGGAGCGGTTGTTCTCTTCGGGCACCCTTCGCCAGGAGCCGAGGTGGATCTCATAGATGGACATGGGGGAATCCAGGGCGTTTTTAGAGGGTCGATCTTTTATCCATTCCCTGTCACCCCATTCATAGGCAAGGTCCCAGACCACGGATGCGGTCTTTGGGGAGATCTCCCAGAAGAAGGAAAAGGGGTCCCCTTTGTCCACCCGGTAATTATTGTATTTTGAAAGGATATGATACTTATACAGTCTCCCTTTCCCCACGCCCGGGATAAGCCCCTCCCAGATACCGGAGCCATCCCATCTCAATGCCAGGGGATGGGCATCCCGGTTCCACCCGTTAAAATCTCCGATCACGGAAACCCTTTCGGCATTGGGGGCCCATACGGCAAAATAGGTGCCTTCTGCACCCTCTGCGGTCATGGGATGGGAGCCCAGTTTTTCATACAAACGGAAATGGTTCCCTTCCTTGAATAGATAGATGTCCTGCTCAGTAAAAAGGCTTGGCCCTTGGATTATATTGCCGGCGCTTTTAGAACCCATAGGCTTGTTGCTCCTTTAGAATGAAACCCGAGTCAGGCTCATACCCTTGTAATGTAAAATGTTTTATTCACAGTAAAAAACATTTGTTATCGATAATGAATGATACGTCCGGAGTGTCGAAAAGGTTATGATTCCTTTAAGATATAATGGATCCCACGGACCGGGATCATCACCCAATCGGGCCTGTTGTTCAGCTCGTAACCCAGCTCATAGACAGCTTTCTGGAGGAGAAATGCATTGAACAGGGTATCAAAATCCTCCCCCTTTTCCGGCAGAAAAGGGACATCCTTGACTGTTTCCATATACGATTGCATGTATATTGTGCTTATATATTGATACCATACTTTAACCCAGGGTTCCAGAAAAGGGATTTCCTCCGGATGCATGAAGGGATATCTTGAGAATCCGGCATGGGCCGCATAATGGAATGAGCGGATCATGCCCGCCACGTCCCTCAGGGGAGAGCGTTTCAGCCGGCGCTCACTCAGTGCCACAGCCGGTTCCCCTTCAAAATCGATGATCACGAAATCCTTTCCGGTAAAAAGGACCTGTCCCAGATGATAGTCGCCATGAATGCGTATCTTCATGGCGGATAGCTTTTTCTCCAGGATCCTGGAAAGCCGGTTTAGGATCTCTTCCTCTGTGTCCGCAATATCGGAGGCCTCCTTTTGTATGTTCTTGTGAAGCGTCGGGATGTTCTGCCTGAAAAGACGAAATACCTTCCGCACCAGGCTCCGCATGGATTGAAAAACAGATCGCTGATAAAGGAGGGAGAAGGGCTCCGGTGCAAAGGCCGGATCTTCGGACAGAGAGGAAAGGGCCATATGCAGTTCCCCGGTCCGCTGTCCCAGAAGTCCAACCATCTCCACATAAAAGGCGCCTAGGAATTCGTCCAGGAAGGGATAGGCTCCCCGGATATCCTTTTGGGATAAAAGGGAAGTCATTTCAGGTATCTCTCTTAATTCGGTTCGCTTGGAAAGGACCCGTTCAAAATACTTCTGGACCTGGTCCAGTGAGAATCGCCAGGCATCCCCTTCATTGGGGATAAAGTTTTGGAGAAGACCGATGAATGTGGGACCTGATTTCCGGTGCTGATATTCGATGGCCCCCGCAAATGGGGGGATGTGCCGGAAATGGGCCTTTTCGGTCAGTGCCCTGGTGATCTCCGCATCCGGATGGATGCCATCCTCCAGCTTTCGAAAGAGCTTCAGGATAAAGGTGTTCTTATAAAGGATGGAGGTGTTGCTCTGCTCGAGACCAAGCACGGAGGAATCCAGGGCAAGCTCCCGATCGATTTGTGACCCGTTGAATCCTTTATTCGGGTAAGCCACAAATTCACCCTCCCGGGCCTTTATCTTTCTCCGCTTCGAAATCAGGTCAAAGAGAAGGCGATGCAATTCATGCTTGTAAACCCCGTCATAGAGGATCCCCTCATTGTTTCCCGCCTTCATATGGGCGATGATAGCCTGTGGAAATTTTTCCCTGATCAAACGGGCCTCGTCATTGACGGCAAATGACAGGGGGATGAAATATACCTCGGGGATGCCCTCATTGTAGTTTACCTGCAAGGTCATAAGAAGGGGGGATGCAAGATTCCTGGAAATAACAGGGGCCATTTCCAGGATCTTGACCTCACGGATGGTCCTCCCCTTCCCACCGAACCAGCGAACCTTTTTAAGATACGGAGGAAGGATGTGATGCTCCAGTTTTTCCCTGGCCTCGGTCCCGGAGAGATCATTTAACGCTGTTTTTAGTTGCAGATAGGGAAGAGATTCCTTCTTTTTTTCGTGAACAGTTGATTCCGCCTTTTGCAATAGAAACCAGTAATAATTGTGGGGACCCAAAGTAATGATATAAGGCTCTTTTTTAATCAGTGGAAAGTGGTTCTGGCTGAAGACCTCCTGGGGGATGAAATTCTCATATTCTGAGAGATCCAGTTCAGCCACCTGGGAAAATCTGGAGAGATTCAGCACCACCAGGATAATCTCATCCTCGTATTGCCGGGCAAATGCCATCACCTTGGGATTCTGCGGGGCCAGAAACCGTATGTCACCCCGGCTGAAGGCCTTAAACCGTTTTCGCATGGCAATCACCCGGCGCATCCACCAGAGCAAAGAGGATAGATTACTGTCCTGGTTTTCCACATTCACCACCTCGTAGTGATATTCAGGATCGATGATCACGGGCAGATAAAGCCTCTGAGGATTGGCCTTGGAGAAGCCGGCGTTTCTGTCCGGCCCCCACTGGATGGGTGTTCGTACCCCATCCCTGTCTCCGAGGTAGTAGTTGTCCCCCATTCCGATCTCGTCCCCGTAATAGATCACCGGTGTGCCGGACAGGGAGAAAAGGAGGGTGTTCATCAACTCGATTTTGGTCCGGTTGTTGCCGAGCAGGGGCGCCAGCCGCCTGCGAATCCCCAGATTGATTTTGGTATGGGGGTCCTGGGCATAGACCCGGTACATATAGTCCCGCTCTTCATCTGTGACCATCTCCAGTGTCAGTTCATCGTGATTGCGCAGGAACATGGCCCATTGACAGGACTCAGGGATCTCCAGGGGCGGGTCCAGGATATCGATGATGGGAAAACGGTCCTCCATTTGAAGGGCCATAAACATTCTGGGCATAACCGGAAAGTTGAATGCCATATGACACTCGTCCCCGTTCCCGAAATAAATGGCTGCGTCTTCCGGCCACTGGTTGGCCTCCGCCAGGATCATCCTGTTTTTGAATTTGCTGTCCACATGCGCCCGTAATCTCTTTAAAAAGGCATGCGTTTCGGGAAGGTTCTCGCAATTGGTGCCTTCGCGTTCATAGAGATAGGGCACAGCATCCAGACGGAGCCCATCCACACCCATTCCCAGCCAGAAGTCGATGACGCTGAGGATGGTTTTTTTTACTTTGGGATTATCGTAATTCAGGTCCGGCTGATGGGAATAGAAACGGTGCCAGTAATAGGCCCCTGCCACCGAATCCCACGACCAGTTGGAGGTCTCGAAATCCTTGAATATGATCCTGGCATCCTGGTATTTGTCGGGTGTTTTACTCCATACATAAAAATCCCGCCATGCGGAGCCGGGTTTGGCCCGTCTGGATCTCTGAAACCAGGGGTGCTGGTCCGAGGTGTGATTCAGGACCATCTCGGTAATGACCCTTATATGGCGTCGATGGGCCTGCCTCAGAAACTCCTTGAAATCCCGAAGCGTGCCGTAGGCCGGATGCACATTGAAATGATGGGCGATATCATAGCCGTCATCCTTGAGGGGAGAGGGATAAAAGGGGAGGAGCCAGATGGCGGTTATGCCCAGACTCTGAAGATAATCCAGTTTGGTTATCAGCCCCTTGAAATCACCTATCCCGTCTGCGTTGCCGTCACAAAAGGTCTTGACATGGAGTTCATATATGACGGCATCCTTGTACCAGAGGGGATCGTCCGGCATGGATGAATCGTTTAAAGCCATACAGCCATTCCCTTACATGTAATAGTCAAAATCCGTTTCCCTTCGCAGGCGCCTGTGTATGCGGAAAATATGGGCGGGTGAGAGTTCGGGATTCAATTCCACATAGTTGGACTCGCCCTGCCATATATATTTATCGTCACTGATCAGATCGGATACAAGGTAGGTCTGGCCGGGGGCAATGCCCAGTTCCTTCAGCGGCACCTTGATATAACCGGACTGGACACGAAAGGGGTCCAGATTTACCACCACAAGAATGATATTGGATTGATCCTCCGTGGTCTTTGCGTAAAAAAGGAGGAAATCATTATCCACGTCGTAAAATTCCACATTCCATGTCTCCTGCAGCGCCCTGTTTTCCCTGCGTATCTTATTGATTCTGGCAACAAAGTCCCGCAGGTTGTCGGGCCTGCTCTCAGGGTCCCAGTGCCGGATTTCGTATTTTTCCGAATCCAGATACTCCTCCTTCTCGGAGATGGCCTCGTTGACGAAAAGCTCGAATGGAGGGCCATAAATACCGTAATTTGACGATAGCGTAGCTGCCAGCACCAGCCGGATCAGGAATGAGGCCCTTCCGTCATACTGAAGAAATTCCGGCAGGATATCCGGTGTGTTGGGCCAGAAATTGGGACGAAAGTATTCCCGGGCTTCACCCTTGCGCAGATCCGTTAGATATTCGGTAAATTCCTGCTTGGTGTTTCGCCAGGTGAAATAGGTATAGGATTGGCTGAAGCCGATTTTGGCCAGCCTGGACATTACCTTGGGCCGGGTAAATGCCTCTGCCAGAAATATGACCTCCGGATAATCCCTTTTGATCTCTGCAATGAGCCACTCCCAGAAGTTGAAGGGTTTGGTGTGGGGGTTGTCCACCCGGAAGATGTGCACCCCTTTCTCAATCCAGAAAAGGCAAATGCTCTTTAGTTCCTCCCAGAGTGATTCCCAGGCATCGGTCTCGAAATAGAAGGGCACAATGTCCTCATATTTTTTCGGGGGGTTCTCAGCATACTGGATGGTCCCGTCCGGGCGCCACAGAAACCACTCCGGGTGTTCCCCGACATAGGGATGGTCGTTGGAGCATTGAAAGGCGAGGTCCATGGCGATCTCCAGGCCATGCTCCCCTGCCTTCTTTACCAATGCCTCAAAATCTTTCATGCTGCCGAGAAGAGGGTGAACTGATTTGTGCCCTCCCTCTTCGGAGCCGATGGCCCATGGGCTTCCGGGATCATCTCCCGCGGCCTCTGGTGCATTGTTTCTCCCCTTCCGGTTTGTTTTGCCTATGGGATGGATGGGGGGCAGATAGAGCACATCGAACCCCATTCTTGCAATCTCTGGAAGAAGTCTCTCACAGTCCTTGAATGTCCCGTGCCTGCCCGGTTCATTGGCACAGGACCTGGGAAAGATCTCGTACCAGGAGCTGAACAATGCCCTTTCCCGATCCACAACAATCCGGAGTTCTTTTTCATACGTAGCCAACATAATTTTATCTGGATATCTCTGTATCAGTTGAGTCAGTTCATCACCGATGGCAATGGAAGCTGCCCTTTCCATATTCTCCTGATTCTTCAGGATATCCGCCATTTCCTTGAGCCTTTCCTCCTCAGCGCCGGTGGCCTTATCAACCACCTTTTCAATATATTCAGCGCCAATCAGGAGCCTCACCCGGATATCCTGCCCGGCCTCCATATTCTTTTTGAGGTCCTTCTGCCATGTCTTGAATCGGTCGATATATCCCCCGACGCTGTATTCATAAAGGCCCGGCTCCTGAACGGAGAACGCCCCTTCCCATGTATCGTTTCCCAACAACTTCATGGGTTTCTCCTGCCAAGCCTCCGTTCCCGCCTTCCTATAGATCAAAAGGGCAGCGACCTCATCATGGCCGTCCGCAAACACATCCGCCCGGACAACCACCTTTTCTCCGGCAACCCTCTTGATGGGGAAACGGCCCCCGTCTATTTCAGGGGTGACTCTCTCGATAACGACCCTTTTTCTCCCATCCATTGCAGAATCCTCAATGATTCTTCGATACTGTTTTATTCTTTCATTATAGGCAAATGATCCATGGAATCCTTCAGGAATCCCATCTGTTAGGATCACAGCGGAAATGATATCCTTATCATTCTATAAACGAGTTTCGTCAAAAGCAAATATGCCCTCATATTCTTATCGACACTCTGTGTCTTGAAATGGATTGTTTGCGAAATTCATTGATGAGGCATTGTGAATTCTTTTGAAATCGAATGGATGATCCCGACTATTGATCAATCAGGGATCGATAAAGCTCTACAGTCTTTTCAGCAATGGCATGCCAACTGAAAATTTCCTCGGCCCGCTTGCGGCCCTTCTTTCCCATCTCTTCGCATAATTGCGGATTACGGATCAGGTCATTGACAGCCTTTGCGAGATCCCTGGAGAACTTTCCATTGATGTTCGTCTCTCCGCAAGCGCACCCTTCCTCTTCCTGCAATGGCACCAGTATCCCTGTTTCTCCGGGAATCACCACTTCCTTGATGCCGCCTACCGCACTGGCGACCACCGGGGTTTCGCATGCCATGGCCTCCAGGTTGATGATCCCGAAGGGTTCATAGATGGAAGGGCAGCAGAATGCAGCCGCATGGGAATAGAGCTCCATCAGGGTCCTTTTGTCCACCATCTCCTGAATCCAGAATACATTTTTATGCGTCTCCCGAACCCTGGCCACACTGGTTTTCATTTCTTCTGCTATCTCTTTGGTGTCCGGGGCACCGGCACAAAGCACAACCTGGATGGAAGGATCCAGGAAGGGAATGGCATTGACTAAATGAATGATCCCTTTCTGCCTGGTAATCCTTCCCACAAAAAGCAGGTATGGTTTATTCCGGTCAATGCCGTATTTTTCAAAGATGTTTCTCGAACATGTCCTGCAGTATTCATCCACATCGATGCCGTTATAGATCACCTTCACCCTGGCCTCATCCACATGGAAATGATTCAGGACATCCCTCCTGGTCTCCTCCGATACCGCAATGACCATATCAGCCATCTCAATGGCGGTCTTTTCAACCCAGGAGGAATAGTTGTAGGCGCGGCCGAGTTGTTCCTTTTTCCATGGGCGGAGGGGTTCCAGTGAATGGATGGTGATGACCAAGGGAATATCGTATTTCAGTTTTGCCAGGATTCCTGCAAAATGGGTATACCATGTGTGACAATGAACGATCTGTGAATCGATGCTCATGGCATTGAATGCCACACAACGATAACAAGCAGCCAGAGCGGATTCCAGCTCTTTGGGGCAGGTTTCGAACAGATGCCTGTCCACATCAAATCCCCTGATATGGAGATTGCCGTTAATGATATCCTGGTCTCCGAAACAGCGGACCTCCACTGAAATCAGCTTGGACAATTCCCTGGTCAGGTAATCCACATGGACACCTGCGCCCCCATAAACATGGGGTGGGTATTCATTGGTGAAAATCGATGCCTTCATCGGGATACTCCATTTTTATATACTCGCAAAATATGGAATAATAGAATTTGTTTTATCTGAATAAAAGTATAGACAGGGTTTCCACTTTTGTCAAAACAAATAGTTAAGGGATATATATCAGAAGATGAAAAGGAGGACAATTATAATAGAAGTAGAATAATAGAAGGAGAATAAAGGGAGTTGCGAAAATAATCTAAAGACACCAAAAAGCAGCCCAAATAAAACAAATTTTGCTTTGACAAAGACGCCAGTTATTTCTCTGTATCCTTTTTGGATATCTCCTTTTTAGGGGTGCTCCGTCATTAGCCCAAATGAATCCTGAATACTTCATAATGGAGCAAATCCAGGAAATTTTCAAATCCACACCTCTCTCAAGAAAAAAAGGGCTGGGTCATGTATACAAGTGTGCAACACCCATTATCCGGTATGCTCTAAAACACAGGGATCTTCTGTGGCCAGAAAATCATTTTATCCCTTACCGTCCAACAGACCCAAGATACCAGGAATCAACCTATTATTATGGAAATCTGGCGATCTGGTATTATGATACCCCTCAAGGACACTTTCGGATCCACTTTACAGAAGACAGCTTATCGCGCCACCGCGTTGATGGCTCAGACGACATTCAAGATACGATCCCCCGTATATACAGGATTTGGCTATTTATCTGGACCAGGGTTTTATAAGAATATCTTTTCATTCCCTTCTAAGTAACTAGATTTGCTTTTAAGATTTATTCCGGCACGCCGGGTGCTGCGCTAAGTATTAGAAATATTCTATTTACGAAACGGTATAGGGCCTTTCGTAAAACGGTCAGTTTAGATCACTGATGTTGTTTTTCTCCCCCTACCCGTGAGCCGACATATTTACAATTCTTTATATGACCCATCATTTTGCGCCAGTGTTTCTTTTCCTTCCCTTCTATAGTTGTGAGCGGGCATATTTACAGAGCGATATAGGGAGGCTTTTTGTCGACTTTTCTGCAGTTGGAAAGAGCAACATAGTAGCTCCGCTTCGCTCCGCCTGACAGAGTTTTGTTGGAGCGTTAAAATTTGTCTTTGTTCGAGGGCGAAGCCCGAGTTGACAAATTAGCGGAGCAAGCCTTAGAAAATTAAAAAAGCCTTCCCGTCAAGCGGAGTAAATATGTCTGCTCACATCCGTTACCCTTTTCGGCTGATCAGGATGGTGGCGCCTGAAGTGGCCCGGGTTACTTCCAGGGCAACAGGACCGAATGCCTTTTGCCTGCGGCCGGTACGTTTAATGCCAAGGATGGCCAGATCGCTTTCTGATGCATATTTCCGAATAGCACCGGTCACATCGTTGCTCTGAACCACTTCCACTATGGGTTTTATGGGGACCTCATCCTCTGCAAAACGGGCCAGTTTGTACCGCACCCATTTCAATTCGCTTTGGGTTGTTTTTTGGGAAATCACCCTGAGAAAGGTGACCTCCCGCTCCATGGAGCGG
>JBLIRM010000133.1:0-9206 GCA_049472295.1 bacterium
AAGGGTGATTTCCTATTAAGGAGTCTGGCCTTCAGCTATATCGGCATACTGGTCATCCTCCCCATAGTAGCCATCACATCGGAATCATTCAGGGGAGGTTTCTCCAATCTCTGGGCAAATATCACCCTGCCCCAGGCATTATTCTCATTGAAGATCACCTTTCTGGTGGCTGTGATAATGGTCCTGATCAATATTGTAACAGGCACGGCCACAGCATGGGTGCTGGTCAGATATAAGTTCCCATTTAAGAACATTATGGATTCCCTGATCGATCTGCCGTTTGCCATTCCCACGGTAGTGACCGGTATCATGCTTGTAATACTATACGGCCCGAAAAGTCTTATAGGTAGTTTCTTGGGGAAACACGGGATTGAGATCATCTTTGACAAACCGGGCATCATACTGGCCCTGTTATTCGTGACCTTCCCCTTTGTGGTCCGCTCTGTTCAGCCGGTGCTGATCGAGATGGAACAGGACATGGAAGAGGCGGCAAAAACACTGGGTGCATCTCCCCTGACCATATTCTTCAGGATCGTGCTGCCTTCATTACTCCCCTCCATCTTGACAGGCGCCGCCCTATCCTTCAGCAGGGCACTGGGTGAATTCGGTTCCATCGTGATCGTGGCAGGGAATATACCCTTTAAGACACAGGTGGCTTCCGTTTTTATCTATGGCGAGATAGAAAGCTACAACATCCAGGGCGCTCTGGGTCTGTCCGTCATATTACTTTTGAGTTCCTTCCTCATCCTGATCTTTCTGAATTTCTTACAAACCTGGAGCAGAAGATATGAAAGGACATAATGACTTCATCCGTATCATAAAAAACCCCAAAAATACCGGAAGGCATATCCTGACACTGAGTGTAGTCTCCTGGTTCCTGGTTCTGGTCATTGTACCGATCTACGGCATTGCCAAAAGGACCTTTACAAACGGGCTCTCCATTTTCATTGCCTCCATTGCCACACCCGCGGCCCGCCATTCCTTCTGGCTGACCACTATCATTACTTTTACAGCTATTGTGATCAATACGATTTTCGGTGTGATCCTGGCACTGGTTCTGGTGAAACAGGACTTTAAAGGAAAGCTTTTTTTCGAAGGGCTGCTGGATCTGCCCTTTGCCGTCTCACCGGTGGTGGCGGGATTCATGTTCGTGATCCTCTTCGGGCCCAAGGGCTGGATCGGGAGCTGGTTTGACGCCCATCAGATCAAAATCATATATGCCCTGCCCGGGATGATCATTGCCACCCTCTTCGTAACACTCCCCTTTGTGGCCAGGGAGGTAATGCCGGTATTGAGGGAGTTCGGACTGGAACAGGAGGAAGCCGCATATATACTGGGGGCATCCAAATGGCAGGCCTTCTGGAAGGTCACCCTGCCCTCCATCAAATGGGGGCTCATCTACGGCACGACACTGACAGTGGCCCGATCCATCGGGGAATTCGGTGCGGTCCTCGTGGTGAGCGGGAGTATCATCAACCGCACACAGACTGCAACACTGCATATCCATCAGCAATTTACTGACTTCAATTATGCAGGGGCCTTTTCAGCAGCCATCCTGCTGGCCCTTTTTTCCTTTACATTGTTAACCACGATGAAATGCATCTATAAAGAAAAAGAGTGGAAATAGCCATGGGTATACTGATCAAAAACATATACAAGAGATTCGGCGATTTTGTGGCAGTGGACAATGTGAGTTTCGAGATCCAGGAGGGAGAACTGGTGGCCTTGCTCGGACCGAGCGGTTCAGGGAAAAGCACCATTCTGAGGATCATTGCGGGACTGGAATCACCCGACTCGGGAGAGATCTATCTGACCGGTGACAACGTCACCAACCTATCCACCCAGAAGAGAAATATCGGTTTTGTGTTTCAACATTATGCCCTTTTTAAGCACATGACAGTGGAAAAGAATATCGCCTTCGGCCTGGAGATACAAAACAGGCATAAGAACGAGATCAGGGAAAGGGTTCAGGAACTGATCAAGCTCGTGAAGCTGCACGGTTACGAAAAACATTATCCATCCCAGTTATCCGGCGGACAGCGTCAACGGGTGGCCCTTGCCCGGACCCTTGCCACGCAACCAAGGGTCCTCCTTTTGGATGAACCCTTCGGGGCATTGGATGCAAAGGTCAGGGGGAACCTTGCCAAATGGCTCAAGACACTTCATCACAAGCTGAACATCACCAGCATCTTTGTCACCCATGATCAGAATGAGGCCATAGAGATCTCGGACAAGATCGTAGTCATCAACCGAGGGAGGGTGGAACAGGTCGGGAATGCCAGAGATGTCTACGAGCACCCGCAAAGCAAATTCGTGGCGAGCTTCATAGGACATGTCAATATCGTCAATGCAGTGATCAGGGATAATGACCTATGGATCAAAGGCACTGGATATAAGATCCGGGAGAACCCACTCAAGGGTGCTGAGGATGGGGACACCGTCCTTCTGGTGCGGCCGGAAGATGTACTCCTCCTGAAGGGAAAAAAGGGGGCCGATGCATTTCCATGCCTTATCAGGCATATCCATTATCGGGGGAGTTATTACGAGATGGATATCACACTGGACCGGATTCACATCAAATGCATTGAAAACAAAACCGAATTTCTGAAAAAGAACTGGCAGGAGAATCAGGAGGCCTTTATGCACTTCAAGGAATACAAGGTGTTCGAGGCTGCCGAAGGGCACCAGGCCCTCCACGAGCAATTAACCCAACTGGGATATATTGAATAGGACCGGCGCACAAGTCAAGACCAACATTCTGAAAATGAAAAAAAGGGTCATGACTGCACCCTGCCTTAAAAAATCATGACCCTTGGTAATCCTTTTTACTGGGTGATGTTGAACGACTGGCTCTTGAGCACCTCACCCTCCGGGCCTACCACATCCACGCGCCACTGTCCGATCTCGCCGCTCTGGATGATCTTTGAACTATAGGTACGCCAACTGGAGGACCTCACAGACAGATTCACTGTTGCCCTTTCAGTATCATCGTAATACCAGATATGCGCAACCTCTATGGGATCTTTGGCGCCCATGATCCTGGTAAAACAGTAGAGTCTGCCCACAGAGGCATCGAAGCTCTCTCCCGCACCCTCCGGCTCCCGATTGACTATATCCTTACAGATGGCCATCTCAGACACATTGACCATTGGCTTTAGAGCGGTCTCCTGTAAAGAAGCGGTCTTCTCGGGTTCAGCCATCTCCTGGGCTTCAGCCGTCTCCTCGACTTCAGCCATTTCCTCTACTTCAGCCGCATCCTGGACCTCGGCCGTCTCCTGGGCCTGAACCGCAACCCCATGCAAACAGATCATTGAAACGATCACGACCAGGACTGAAAGCGTGAAAAAGAGTTTTTTCATCATGCACCCCCCTTTCGATAAAATATTTTTGTTTATTATTCTAAAATCCCATCCAATTTAAGCACAAATAACAATGTTTGGCAAGCGTCTTCATTCCCTCTGATAGCCTAAGGTTCAGGTGATCATCGGAACGTCTGAAAGACTACGGATTGTATCCCTATGGATGATCCTGTAAAATGATAAACACAGTGATCCAAATCATGACCTCACGAGTGACTGCTCCGAACAACCAATCATAGAAACAGGTTTCCGGTTTGATGATCAATCATAAAGAGGCAAAAAAGGCCCCGGATCTTTCCGTCATCATACCCGTATTGTTCGAGGCTCAGGGGATCAATCCACTTATTACCCATATCCACAGGCAAAGGACGGATAAGGCCTTCGAGATAATTGTTGTGGATGGAGACCCTCGGCAGAGCACAATCAAAAAAATAATGGACCCGCAGGTCAGGGCTGTCTCCTCTCCGGCCGGAAGGGCAAAACAGATGAACCTGGGGGCATCGGTTGCATCCGGAGAGATACTTCTCTTTCTCCATGCAGATACCCTGTTGCCATACGATGCCCTGGATCGCATTTGTGCGGTAATGGACCGGAAAGATTATGTGGGAGGGGCCTTCGATCTGGGCATCGGGTCCGAAAGATTCATCTATCATTTCATCTCCTACCCTGCCTCCATCCGTTCCCGGTTGACCCGCATTCCCTATGGGGACCAGGCCATCTTTATCAGAAGGAATTATTTCAACCGGATCGGGGGTTATCAGGATATCCCCCTGATGGAGGATGTGGAACTCATGAGGCGCATCAGGAAAAGGGGTGACAGAATCTTTATCATCCGGGAAAGGGTCATCACCTCCCCCCGCAGATGGGAAAAGGAAGGGATTATCAGAGGCACCATCAGGAACTGGTTGATCATGTCTTTGTATTTTATGGGTGTTTCTCCATACAGATTATCCAAATTTTATAAGACCTGACAAAATGCCTATTAAAAATAATATGATATATTACTTATTTATATTATTCTTCCTGCTTTTCATTTTCACGCCCCTGCCCTCTCATTCCCAAGAGAGGTCCATCTTCCTGCGTGAAGAGTTTCATAATCTCGATCTATGGGAGCCCCTGTATTTTCCGAAGATAAAGGAGCATTCCATCTATGGAATCGAATCCCATGGGGATGAGAGTTACCTAAGGGCCGAGAGTATGGCCTCCGCTTCCGCCCTGATATTCAAGAATGAATTCAACAGCTATGATTTCCCAATCATACGGTGGCGATGGAAGGTCCGGAATATCTATCAAAAGGGGGATGCCAAAACAAAAGAAGGGGATGACTACCCCATCCGGATATATATCGCTTTCAAATATGACCCGGAAAAGGCCGGTTTCTTTGAAAGGGTTAAATATGGACTGGCCAAGACATTTTACGGGAGCTACCCTCCCCATAGCACACTCAATTACATCTGGGCCAACAAAGCGCACAAAGAGAGGGTAATCACCAGCAGTTACACGGAACAGTCCAAGATGATCCTTCTGGAACAGGGGGGAAAGCATGTGGGGGAATGGCGGACCCATGAGGTGGATATCATCAGGGATTATCAGATGGCCTTCGGCAATCAACCCCCTGAGAAGGCCAGCATCGCCATTATGAACGACTCGGATAACACAGGGGAACAATCCGTGTCCTATATCGATTATATAGAGATAGGTAAGAGATGACCTACATCCGATTCCTGATAAAAAACGGCATTAATATCTAATCAATATCGAGAGGGTAAAATGGATCAATCGGATGAGCGGTGCATCATCCTGTTCGTGAAGTATCCGGAAAAAGACAAAGTAAAAAAGCGCCTGTCAGAGGAGATCGGCGCCGATGCCGCAGTGGCCCTGTACAATAATTTCGTCCTGGATCTGCTGGCCTCTGTCATGGGGCTTTCCATCCCCCTGTGGGTCTGTTTTTATCCTCCGGATCATTCGGAAAAATTTTCCCTGTGGCTGGGCAGTCAATATCATTTTATCCCCCAGAAGGGAAAGGACCTGGGGGAAAGGATGAAAAATGCCTTCTCCCGGGCCTTTGAGCATGGTTTCCGGAAGGTTGTCCTGATCGGCAGCGATATTCCTGATCTACCCATGGATATCATTGATGAGGCATTTCTCTCCCTGGACCCATCCGATATGGTCATCGGCCCGACCTGCGACGGCGGGTATTATCTTATCGGATTCGGATCGGATCGCTTTGTGCCAGAGATCTTCGAGGGCATCACCTGGGGCGCACACACCGTACTGAAGGAGACATTGGATATATGCATATTGAAAGGGAAAAGGATTTACGCCCTGCCCGAATGGCAGGATGTGGACACCCTTTCGGATCTGAGAGAGCTCGAAAAAAGAAATCAAAATACCCCTTTCAGCCGCTCGGGAACCATGGCCTATATATCTGCACACCAACATATCCTAAGGGAGCAAAATGATTGATATGCTCATTTTGTTATTGTAAACCATTATATGGTGCTTGGAATGCATGACAGAATTTTAATAGTGCTTGGAATGCATGACAGAATTTAATCCAGAAAGGGGTGAAGAGATGGGCATGAATATCTGGAAGCACAAAAACAAGATCATGCTCCTTCTGCTCATCATCACCGTGATCATTCTGATAAGAGGGATGGGATGGCACCGGCATTTGACCTTCCAGAATCTCAAGCAGAACAGGGATGCCCTGCAGCGGACCGTTACCCTATATTATGCCTTATCAGTTGTGACATTTATTATCCTCTATATAATGGTCACGGGTTTTTCAGTTCCGGGCGCCACTATCCTGACACTCAGCGGGGGTTTCCTCTTTGGCGCTATATTCGGGACCCTATATGTCAACATCGGGGCCACCACAGGGGCAACCCTTGCATTCCTCTTCTCCAGATACCTGATCGGCGACTGGGTCCAAAAGAGATACAAGGGGAAATTGGTCAGATTCAATAAAGAGTTGGAGGTGAATGGTTATGGCTATCTCCTTACCCTGCGTTTTATTCCCCTTTTCCCCTTCTTTTTGATCAACATATTTGCTGGCCTGACCCGGATATCCCTGAAGACTTTTGTCTGGACAACCTCTGTGGGCATATTACCCGGCTCCTTTGTCTATGCCTTTGCAGGAAGCCAGCTCACCCGCATCGAGTCACCCAAGGATATCCTGTCCGGCAAGATCTTGCTCGCCTTTGTATTGCTGGGGATCTTTGCACTCATGCCTGTCATTATAGGACATATCAGGAGGAGGCCCTGAACCCCCTTATTTATTTCATAAAATCGAAAGTTTTGATTTAAAAAAATGGAATCAAATACAAATATATTATCCATTGAATAATGGATACAGAAAAAAGCCCGGAAAGGATAAAAATATAATAATTGATCAGATCAACACAATCCTGATCTAAACAAAACAATTTGAAAATCAACCTGTTGCACAGAATTCCTTATTTATGGGATTATATGGAAAATTTTCCTGTTTTATAGGATTATACGGAATTATTTCCATGTTTATGGAATTATGCGCAAAATTTTCCGTATAATTATCGAGGGAATAAGGATTAACTTGAAGTATTGACAATTTGTATATACAATCGTAATATATGAAATATATATGGGATAATGAGAAAAACAATATTAATATAAAAATGCACGGTATTGACTTTGCTGATATAAATGAAATGTTTGACTATCCTATGCTAACTGGTTTGGATACTTGAGAAGATTATAACGAAGATCGCTGGATTGGAATAGGAATGTTAAGAAATATTGTAGCAGTAATAGTATTTACTGAAATAGATGAAAATACAATTAGGATTATCTCAGCAAGAAAGGCGACAAAAAATGAAAGGGTACAATATGAAAAAGCAATCAAATACTGATTGGAAAAAATTAGAAAAAATATCAGATAAAGAGATTGACTTTTCTGATATCCCAGAATTAGATGAATCCTTTTTTAAAACTGCAACGCTACAAATGCCAAAAAACAAAGAATCTGTGTCCATACGACTTGATGCAGATGTGCTTAACTGGTTTAAACAACAAGGGCGTGGCTACCAGACTAAAATAAATGCTATTCTTCGTATGTATATGAAAGCTAAAACACATTCCAAAAAATAATTCCTTGAACGATTTACTCCGCTCGGACCGGCATTTCGCTGCGCTCTGTTGCCAGCCGGTCATGTGGGACATTGGACTCACTTAAGCGCAAATCAAATGGAGACTTCTTTATAGAATGGCTACTACTATCGCTCTAGCAAATGCCCTCCGAAGCCTTGAAGGCCTGTCCGTTGGAGATGCCTTTGGGGAGTTGTTCTTTCGTCTTTCACCCTATCAGACCTCCCCGTCGGATCTGCCTTCCGGACCGTGGCATTGGACGGACGATACGCACATGGCACTTTCTATTGTGGAAATTCTGGAGACACATGGGCATATTGAACAGGATGCCTTGGCTCAAGCCTTTGCCCGCAGGTTTTCTCAGGAGCCTTATCGTGGGTATGGGGGTGGCGCAATGCGGCTGCTCGCGCAAATCGCCAATGGGGCGGATTGGCGTGAAATCTCGCCGCGCCTGTTCGCCAGTGGTTCCTATGGCAATGGTGCTGCCATGCGCGTGGCCCCTATTGGCGGCTATTTCTGCCATGACCTGAAGCAAGCTGCGCATGAAGCACAATTGTCAGCTATGGTTACACATGCTCACATTGAAGGTCAAGCTGGCGCAATGGCTATTGCTGTAGCCGCTGCACTCGCGGCAGGCAAGCCTCATCCCGCCGGGCAGGATTTTCTGAAAGAGATACTGCGGCATGTACCAGAGAGTATTACGAAAGAGCGTATTCAACAAGCAGTAGGGATTCCTCCCGATAGACTCCAGGATGCCATCCGGCAATTAGGGACCGGGAGCGAGGTATCCGCACAGGACACGGTTCCCTTTTGTCTGTGGAGCGCTGCCTATCACCTGAGTAATTTTGAAGACGCACTTTGGTGGACGGCCAAGGGCATGGGAGATTGCGACACCACCTGTGCCATAGTCGGTGGAATCGTTGCCCTATCAGCACCTGAAATACCGGAGCTATGGCTGAAGCGTCGAGAGCCACTGAAGTCTTAGGGGAAGCCCAAACAGGCAGCCGAGGTTTTTCATATCCAGCCACCACACCACTAGGTGTGCAGGCCCGCAACAGGCGGAATCAATCCATCCGCTTATCGTACGGGCCGGGTAAAGGGCATCCACAATAACCGGACAAAATTCAAGGTCTCCGGCCTCTGATAGGCCCCCATGCCTATTCTTATTTTCTCCTGATCCTCATCCCTCCTCAGGGTGCCAAAGATCCGATCCCAGAAAGAGAATATGGCCCCGTAATTACTATCGCGTTCCTTAATGACTACCGAGTGGTGGATCCGATGCATGGAGGGAGGGACAAAGAGCGTCCAGTAAATACTTTCGAACCAGCCCGGTACCTTAAGGCTGCTGTGATGGAATTGCGTAAATAACACCACAGCGCTCTCAAAAATCAAAACCATAAACATGTCCGCACCCAAAAAAAAGATGAACCCGATCTTGATCATGGCTGAAATCCCCAATTCGCCAATATGGAACCGGGATGCCGATGACACATCAAGGTTCAGATCGCTGTGGTGCACCCTGTGAAACCGCCATAGCAAAGGCATTTTATGATTCAGGAAATGCCAGACATAGAGCACAAAATCAAAAAACGCCGCTACAATAAGCAGTTTGGCCCAATAGGAAAGATTGAGCAGATGCAGGATGCCGGATTGGTGATGCATCACGTATTCCGAGGTCCTGAAGATCGCCATTGAAAAAAGGAGATAGAGCAATAATGC
>JBLIRM010000134.1:0-9158 GCA_049472295.1 bacterium
GGAAGTACAGGATATGCGGGGAATATCATACTTGATATCGGAAACGTGGAAATTACTGATGGCGGCATGATCAATAGCTCATCACTTGGCTTCGGCCCTGGGGGGGATATAAGTGTCTCTGCTTCGGAGGGGATATGGATTTCGGATTCCGATGCGGAAAATCCCTATCCTGGGATCTATAGTTTGACAAGCTCGAGTGGAGATGCCGGAAACATATGGATCAAGGCCCTTTTTATGGAAATGGCAGGTGCCGGGGCCTGCATTATGGCATCAACCCTGGGCAGCGGATCCGGAGGAGCAATTCAAATCATTTCGGACAGGATTCAGATAAATGAAGGGGCGAATATCACAGCGGATAGCAAAGGTCTCGGCAATGCCGGAAATATCCTTCTGAGTGCGGAAGATACACTCGACTGTGGAAACAGCAGCGTGACCACAGAGGCCGATTCTGCGGACGGGGGCAATATCATGATTCATGCCCGGCGCATGGTTGATCTGAAAAACAGCAGAATTACCGCTACTGTCAAAGGGGGGGCGGGTGACGGAGGAAACATTGAGATCGATCCCCTTTTTGTCATTCTGGATCGCAGCGAGATCATTGCCAATGCAGAGGAAGGGAAGGGCGGGAATATTCAAATCGTATCCTGCGTTTTTTTGAGTTCCACTGACAGTATTGTCAGTGCATCATCCCGGCTCGGGATTGACGGCACAGTAGAAATCAACACCCTGGTCACGGATGTGGCCAGGCATCTTGTTTTTTCCCCTGGGTCCTTTCAGGACATCGGAGCCTTTCTGCCAAAACAATGCGTGAGAAGAGGTGATGATGAAGCAAACCACTTTGAGATCAGAGGCCTTATCGGTATTCCCCCAAGCCCTGACCATCTGTTACGGAGTCCTTAGCCGCCTGATCGCCCTTTCTTTCATATTCCGCTACTTCCCATAATCCGACCTGTTCAAAGAGGTCGATCCTTTGTTTTTGTAATCCCATGTCATTCGGATCGGCAGCTATTAATTGATTCAGGGTGGATAAGGCATCATACCAGAGACCCTCTTCAGCATAGATGCCTGGGACCTCTACCCTGCTTGATTGGCTGAGTTTGCTGATCAGGCTTTGTGAAGGCTCAATACATTTGATGCTCCCGCAAACAACAAGATCCTTTGACCGGTGGTTCGGATCCGAAATAATGGCCACAAACCATTGATACGGAATACTGGGTGAGAGGTTTATGCCATAATCCGTCAGGCTCAGGCACTGAATGCCTTCCCGGCCGGGAATATCGAGATTGGTTTCCAATAGCGGTTCGATATGCCTCTCATCGATCAGGGTAAATTCGATTTCTTCTTTGATTGCTCCGGAAAAGAACCAGTAAAGTAGGGGCTTTGCCTGCGTGGTGAGACCCGTATGATCAGGAACCAATGCCGCCAGAAAAGGTGTGTTGTTTTTATCACCTCTGGTGCCTCCTCCGACACGGTTTGCCGGTCTCCCTCGGGATGGGGGACGATAACTGAGCATCAAGGGAATGGCGCCTTCGGCCTTTTTTGCACTCACACCAGGGGCCCCTATGCTCTGATGTCCGGGTTGATTGATGTTATTTTCCTTCTTATCCGAAGCAGGCATGGATGAGGAGGTCGCTATGATGAGACCTATACTCAGAAAATATAAAATTTTGATGACCCGACCTTTTTTATTCCTCATAACAATCCGCTATTAAAATGGACGATCACCATCCGCTCCTTTTTTCCGGACCACCCTGTGTATGGTGATGGGCTCCCTTTTCCCCTTCAGGATTGTGCTGCCTATCATCTCTGTCTCAATCCGGTTATCCAGATAATTCAGTGTGGATTCACCTATAAATATACGGCAGCAGCTTTCTTCGATGTCGAAATCCGTGCCCTCTTTATGATAACTCTCGAGTCTTGATGCGATATTGACCGTATCCCCGATCACCGTATATTCCATACGAAGGTTTCCTCCAAGGCACCCGGCCACCAGAGGACCGGTAAAAATGCCTATGCGCATCCGGGTGTGAGGCAGATTTCTGCTTTGCCACTGTATGTTCAGCCTTTTTAGTTCTGCCGACATGGTCATGGCACAATTCACGGCGTTCAAAACATCCCGGCTTATTTCAGCCCTCTCCGTGCGGGCCACCGGTACGCCAAAGACCGCCATCATGCCGTCACCCATGTATTTGTTCACCACACCTCTATGCATGTTCACGATCTGTGACATAGCCCCCATATATTCATTCAGCCAATTCATCAAGGTCTCCGGATCAAGTTTTTCGGATATGGAAGTAAAGCCCTTGAGATCAGTAAATAAAACAGTGGCGAATAATCTTTGCGCACGGGGTCTTCTCCCATCCATAAACTGGTCCTTTTGTTGCCAAAGGGCGTTTGCCACATCCTCGGATACATGCCTTGAAAAAAGCGCCATCAGGGATGCCTTTTGCACCTTTTCCCTGTGGGATAGGAATGTATTTGATAATGCACCGGATGTGAACCATGCCAGAATAGGCGGGACAACGGGTATCCACCAGCCCGAAACAAACAAAAAGAATGTGATGGATACCATAAAAATCAGGCCGGATAACATCATCAGGATAGATCTGTGAAGAGTAGGTCTCCATAAAGAGAGAATCCCGCCTAGCAAGCCCCAAAGCAAAACCCAGGCCCATTCATACCAATAACTTAATGATTGGATGGGTTTGTTCTCTTCAAGGGCGGACCTGATTAACTGATTGACCATATGGGCATGGAGTTCGACACCATACATCCTTTGATGACTTCCCCTGCCTCTGCTCAGGGGTGTATAGAAAAGATCATGAAGACTCTCTGCTGCAGCCCCGACGATGATAATGCCGCCCTCAAATATATCAG
The DNA here is from genome assembly GCA_049472295.1 of bacterium. Lineage (GTDB taxonomy): Bacteria > SZUA-182 > SZUA-182 > DTGQ01 > JAFGSM01 > JBLIRM01. The sequence goes on from JBLIRM010000134.1 coordinate 2,878, forward strand.
GGTCCGCTTCCCCGGAGATTAATTCTCTCAGGGGGGTGTTGTGGAAAGGGATCCATCCGTTCCTAAAATCGAGCAGGAATTGGTAACCCCTGGCATCGGCCCTCACATATCCACCGTCGTTTGACTCGAACGGAATGAATGTGGTTTTCCCAAGGCGCAGATGCTGCGGGTCTTTTTCACCTGGGCGGGGGTGAATCCCCTCTTGTTTGAGATACAACAGGGTCAGGATCAATGAGAAGGAGGGTATGATATCTTCTTTATCATCCAGGAAAAGCAGACCACGGCGGACAATGCCTCCTGTATCAACCAGAATATCATTGAATCCCACAGGATTCGAATCCCTGAGCATATAAGGTGCTGAAATCCCCGGAGAGTTTTCATCCCCGATCTTTTTTACAGTCACGATATGATTATGGCCGGCAAATACGGCCCTTAGTTGTTTTTCCCCCGGGGGCACAGGAATATCCCGATAGATATCCAGACCGATGGCCCTCGGTTTATAGGAAACGAGCAATTCCAGGATAGAAGCCAGGGAAGAATCCGGCAATGGCCATTTTCCCAGTCTCTGGATGTCCGTTTCTGAAATGGTGACAAGAACGATGCGCGGGTCAGGTCCGTTTGACCGTGAATAAAACCGGATATATTGATCATAGGATGACAGTTCCAGGAACTCGAGGCATCCTCTGTTGCGTAAGGCAATGATCAGGAAGGATACAGATAGCGCAATCAGGAGGCTTGCCGTCACAGGAGAATCGATTATCTTTAAAGCTGTTTTCATGAGTTGGTCATTTATTCCAGGATCATATCAAAATTTCGTATAAAGTTATTGATAAGGCCGTTCAGCCGAGGAAATGACTTTGTCCCTGAGTTCCTTGCAATGATACTTAAATCCAAATAATGCAGTTAACCACAGAGGACACAGAGAAATAATCTCTGTGCGCTCTGAGATCTCTGTGGTTAGTTTTACAGCCAATTGCCGATCATAAGGAATGCAGACCAGTAACAGGGATGGGTGTGAGACGGATCTTCCATCAATTTCAACTGGGCCATTTGTAAGGCTTTGGCCTTTGAAATCGATGGCTCCATGAGCTGCCTGTAGAATTCCACAACCAGTTCAGAAGATGCTTGATCATCAATATTCCATAGGGTTGCCAGCGCACTTCTTGCCCCGGCTTTTATGGCCACACCGGCCAGACCAAGTGCAGCCCGGTCATCCCCTGCTGCGGTCTGGCAGGCGCTCAGGATCAGTAGATCCAGAGGGATTTTTCGGTACCTGCCGGATGCCATTAAATCATCCAATTGATCCATACCAATCTTACGGTCCCAGGCCATTATAAAGGATTCCTTGACATCCCCTCTGAATTCTCCATGGGAGGCGATATGAACCACTGAATAAGGATTCAACTGCAGCTCATGTTTTATATCAGAGAAGCGCAGATTTTGATCCAACAAAAATTTGCCTCCGCATAAGTCATGAACGGAATGAAGCTCTGAGCTCACATGCTCCAGAGCAGGGAATCCATGGATCCCCTTGGAGATGCCGGCCAATAGGATACGGATGTTCTTTTTTTTCATTGGGTGCGGGTCGGTCAGGGTCAGGCCTAAGGTGTTCACGATTGCGAACCTTCTGATGAGGAAATGCTCGCCATTATGAAGTGCGGCCATGGGGATCGTTCTCAGTGCACCCCCGGGGATAAATACCAGTGTGTCGATCTGATGGGAATGAAGCTTGGCTTCCAGAGGGCGAACGAGCTTGTCATAGAGCCACTGTCCATGTAAGAGATATTCACGGGTGGTGCGTTTTTCCAGTTTTTTACGGAACGATCGGATCTGATTGGTAATCGTGTCCTTTCCCACATCAACAGAAAACCTCTTGATCCCTCCGGGGACGCTCAGGAGTAAATCCGTTCTTTTTTCTAAAGTAATGATGTACAAGACGGCCGTATTTTCGGATAATCTGTCGATCTCCTGGGTGCGTGAGATATATTCCCCCAGGCAGGGCTCCTCGAAATAATCCTGGAGTTCGGCTGTTTTCATCAGTTCTATGGTGTCACGGGCCTCGATCAGGTATGGCTGCATGTCTTCTTCGCTGAGGAATGACGCATACTGCAAGAGAATATCCGCCAGACCAAAGTATACCGGTTCGATGGATTTTCGATAACCTTTCCAATGGGTGTGTTCGCAGGAGGCATCTATATCGTGCCTGATAGACTGAAGGATTTCTACAGCTCTCCTGTAAGCTTTAATCGCATGATCCATTTCCCCTATGGCTTTGAACAGACGCCCCATTTGCCATTCCCAGAGATAGATCGATTCGGACGCATGGATATGCTGGGCAGCGAATATGGCCCTTCGAGTAAAATGAAGCGCCTCCTGATATCGGGCCTCACTTTCATACACCTCTCCCAGATATCCCAAAGCATAGGATAGCAAAGGGTAATCATTGATGGCTTCAGATATGTCTATGGCCTTACTGAGGGCCTTGCATGCGAGGGATCGAAGATCAAAAGCCGAACCGGGTAGCCTTTTGCTGAGCGAACGGCACGTATGTGCAATATGGATCAATCCGAAAGCGGAATGATGTGAATATTGCGTTTCAAAAAGGGTTTGAAAGGCCGGCTCGAGTGTTTTTCGGGACTCTTCAAAAAGCCCCTTTCTCAAAAACAGGTCTGCCTTATTCCCGAAGATATAAGCCGTCAATAAGGGATCATCCGCCTTTTTTATGAGCGAAAGGGCCTTGTCATAGAGATTGATGGCATCCTCATATGCTCTTTGATTGGCAAAGATGTTCCCGATATCGTTCAGAATCGAAGCGGTCACGGGATCCGACCGGATGTCCCGGGCAATGGCAAGCCCTTTTCTCAAAAAGGCCTCCCCGGAATCCCGGTCACCCAGGTTAAGATAGGCATGAGCCATGCTTTGGAAGATCATGGCCATCCGGGTCCGATCATCCGTATTTTTGACCAGAGAATCCGCCTTTTCCAAGGGCTCCAGGGATTCCCTGTATGCTCCTAAAGATTGATATGAACGGGCCAGATGGAGCAATGCATGACATTCTCCTTTGAGGTCTCCCTGTGCCCGGGATATCCTCCCGGCTTCCTTGAGGCACACAATGGCCTTCTGAAATTGCCCCAGTTGGAAAAGTTTCAGGCCAAGCTCGTTATAGATACCCATTCCGGAAGCATTTTCCGGATATAAGGCGGCCGATCGTCCTCTGAAAAGGCATAAGGTGGAGAAAACAAGGATGCAGAGAAGTAATGCCGGAAGGTCCGTGGGTTGATGACGACAGAACAGACGTTTCATGCCCTTTGTTCCTCGAACATGCATGAATGTCTAATCGTTCTGATGTATAAATGTTCGGGTTGTGTTATACTGCAATATAAATTCTGATGAGTGCTTTACTTTTTTGAATATAGCATGCTGCTTTCTCGAGATCAATATCTGACGAAAAGATTTCTTAACCGTTCACACCATGAAAGGTTTCCTTTGTTTTAAATCCGTTTGCTGTTTTTGAGATTTTCACTATAATAGGTGGAAAAAAAGAAAGGAGAGCGCTGGGAATTATGAATATCATGATTATCGGCAGCGGCGGCAGGGAGCATGCCCTGGCCTGGAAGGTGAGCCAGAGTCCTCTGGTGTCCAATATTTATTGTGTGCCGGGGAATGCAGGCATATCTGAGGTTGCAGAGTGCATCCCGGGGGATGTGTCTGACTGCCAGGGACTTGCCAGGCTGGCAAAAGAAAAGAGGGTGGACATGACCATCATCGGGCCGGAGGCCCCGTTGAGCCTGGGCATCGTGGATGTATTCAAGGATATGGGGCTTTCGGTATTCGGGCCCTCAAAGGAGGCCGCTCAGATCGAGTCGAGCAAATCCTTTTCCAAAGAGCTGATGAAGGAGAACGGGATCCCCACTGCGGATTTTGAGGTGTTCACTGATAAGGATCTGGCCCTGGATTATCTGAAAAAGAAGGGATTCCCTATTGTAGTAAAGGCAGACGGCCTTGCTGCCGGCAAAGGGGTCATCATATGCAGGCGCCTTGAAGAGGCACAAAAGGCAATCTCAGATATCATGGTGGATAGAATCTTCGGCAGCGCCGGGGACAAGCTGGTCATCGAGGACTGCCTTACGGGCGAAGAGGCATCCTTTCTTGCCTTTACAGACGGAGAAACCGTGCTTCCCATGGCCTCCTCCCAGGATCACAAACCCATATTCGATAATGATAAAGGGCCCAATACCGGAGGGATGGGGGCATATTCCCCGGCACCGGTGGTCACCCCGGAATTGCATCAAAAGATCATGGACCGCGTCATGATTCCTACCATCAAGGGAATGGCAAAGAAGGGGATACCCTATCAGGGGATCCTTTATGCGGGTCTGATGATTAAAAACGGTGAACCCATGGTCCTGGAGTTTAACTGCCGTTTTGGCGATCCTGAGGCCCAGCCCATTCTTATGCGGTTGAATGATGATCTTCTCCCTGTAATCCAGGCAGTGATGGATTGCAGGCTCTCCAAGATCAAACTCTCCTGGTGTAATGATGCATCAGTTTGCGTGGTGGCCGCCTCTTCCGGATATCCCGGGGCTTATAAAAAGGGGAAGGAGGTCCTGGGACTCAAGAAGATCTCGGTCTGCCAGGATCTTGCCATTTTTCATGCAGGGACAAAAAAAGAGAATGGAAAGATCATGACCAACGGAGGACGTGTCCTTGGTGTCACGGCCCTGGGGGAAGATCTGAAACAGGCCGTGGAAAAGGCATACAAGGCCCTGGATCTGCTCTGGTTCGAAGGCATCTATTATCGAAAAGACATCGCCCAGAAGGGACTTCGCAGGTTGGGGTTATGATCGTGAAAAGGATTGGTTTAAAAAAGAGGAAAAGATATGATGGATGAAAGACCCGTGGATCACTATGCGGCGGCAGGCGTGGATACACAGAAAGAGTCCGGGGCAATGAAGGGATTTCTGGATCTGATTCGCGCCACCTTCCCATTTACCCGGGGGAAGCCCGGTGAGGTGGTTCTGGATCTCGGGCATTTTGCCAATGTGGTTCGAATACCCGTGGGTGACAAGGAGATCGGGATTGCCATCTCAGCGGATGGGGTGGGAACCAAGGTGCTGGTGGCTCAGATGATGGAGCGTTATGATACCATTGGAATCGATTGTATAGCCATGAATGTGAATGATCTGCTCTGTGTGGGTGCAAGACCTGTATCCATGCTCAATTACCTTGCCCTCCAAACCATGGACGAATCAGTTCTCACGCAGATTGCCAAGGGGCTTTACGAAGGGGCCAAACAGGCAGGGGTGGCCATCCCTGGCGGTGAGACGGCTCAGGTGAGGGATTTGATCAAAGGTTATGCGGAAGGGAAAGGATTCGATATTGCCGGTATGGCCGTAGGCGTAGTTGAGACCGATCGGATCATGACCGGAAAGGGTATTGCTCCCGGCGATCTGGTGTTCGGACTCCCGAGCAGCGGCATTCACAGCAATGGTCTTTCTCTTGCGAGGCGCGTACTGCTCGATGAGACCGGGTGGGCCATCGATCATGTCATACCGGCGCTTGGGAAAAGTATCGGTGATGAGCTTCTGACACCTACAGAGATCTATGTGCCCGTGATCCTTGAAATCATGGAGAAGGTCTGTGGAATAAAGGCCTTTTCCCATATTACAGGTGACGGTTTGCTCAATCTCCTCAGGGTGGATTCACAGGTGGCGTTTGTGATTGACCATCTCCCCAAGCCCCCTCCAATATTCAGTCTGATTCAGGAGCAGGGCGGCATCTCTCACAGGGAGATGTTCCAGGTCTTCAATATGGGAATAGGTTTTTGTATTGTATGTGCGCCGGAGGATATGCATCTTTTGAACGGCATCTGTGAAAGGCATCATATATGTCTTCACAGGCTGGGTTATGCTGCAGAAAGCCATGAGAAGTTTTTGGAGATAAGGCCGTTCGGCCTCAGGGGAGAAGGAAGGGCCTTCAGGGAATTGTAATGGCTTTGAGAGATCCTCTCATAGGCCGGTCTCTTTCGGAATGGACGCCCTCCATTTTGCCCTGTGGTAATTCATGATCACATGATCGGATACGAAACCGGACAGGAGTTCACATGAATCGGAATCACAAATACCCCATGTCAGAGGCCGTTAGAGAGGCATACCGGCGGGGTGAGGAAGAGGAGGGGATGCATCCCCTTTTCCTTGGTCGTCTCCCGGCTCGGCGTCGTCTATGTGCTCGCCATCAACGAGGCCACCGGCCAGTCCGAAGTGCATGTGCTGGATGACAAC
>JBLIRM010000135.1:0-9143 GCA_049472295.1 bacterium
ATGAATGGATGGATGTAAAGGGCGGTAAAATCGATCCCACACTTCCCTACCGCTGTTTCTTGAAAAATGATAAATATGTGGACCTTTTCTTTTATGATGGCCCAATCTCCAATTCAATCGCATTCGATCAGATCCTCAAAAGCGGTGATCTATTCATCAATCGATTATTGTCGGGTTTCAACAACGAAAGGATATGGCCCTCTATTCTGTCCGTGGCCACTGATGGAGAATCATACGGCCATCACTACAAATTCGGGGATATGGCATTGGCTTATGTGCTTTCCCGCATAGAGGAACTGGATATCAAACTCGTCAATTACGGAGAGCATTTGGAGTCTTACCCACCCCAATTCCAGGTTGAAATCATTGAAAATACGTCATGGAGCTGTTGCCATGGTGTGGAAAGATGGCGAGCCGATTGTGGATGCAATTCAGGGCACAATCCGGGATGGAATCAGGGTTGGAGAGCCCCTCTGAGGCAGGCATTGGACCAGCTAAAAAAGGATTTAGATGAACTCTTTGAAAAAGAAGCCGGGAAATACCTTAAAAATCCATGGGATGCAGTTATTGATTATATTGAACTCGTACTGGAACGCTCAGAAAAACAAAGGAATGATTTTTTTAAGAAACATCAGATAAAGTCACTGGAGAAAACAAACAAAATCAGTATTTTGAAATTGATGGAGATGCAGAGGTTTTCCCAGTTGATGTTCACCAGTTGCGGGTGGTTTTTCGATGATATCTCCGGCCTTGAACCCATCCAACTCCTGAAGTATGCATCCAGGGCCATTCAACTGGCCGGCTCTTTTACTGAAAAGGATCTTGAAGGTCCTTTCATGGGGGCTCTCTCCCAGGCAAAAAGCAATGTCCGGAAGAAAGGCACAGGAAAGGATATTTATCAAAGAGAGATTCTCCCTCTGCAGTTTGATCTGAAAAAGGTCCTGAGCCACTATGCCATCAGTTCCCTTTTTGAGAATTATGCACCCGAACAACAGATCTACTGTTTCCAGATAAGTGTCAAGGATTTTCAGAAGGATTTCAAGAACGGCAGGGGGCTGGCAATGGGCAGAACCCGGATTGACCACAGGATTACCCAGGAATCATTGGATGCTCAGTTTGCAGTCTTACATCTGGGTGGGCCCAATTTTTTTACCTATGTCAAAGATGCCTCTTTCACGAACAGCTTTATGAAACTGATCAAATATCACTTCTGGAAATTCAATCTGGGCAAGGTGGATAAAGTCAAAAAGGATCTGGATCATAATTTCCATTGCAGCGCTTTGAGCCTGAAAGATCTATTTCTTGACGAAAGGAGAAAGATCGGCCATTTGATGAGTCAACATATCCTGAAAGATTTTGAAAAGACCTACCGCCAGATCTATGACAGTCACAAAGCAATCATGGGTCAGCTTCATAGCATGGATATACCCGTACCCCAGGGATTCCTTCTTGCGGCTGAATACTCTCTGACTGTAGACCTTGACTCCGAGATCAAAGTGCTGATCATGGGTGAGAGGAATAAAGAGGTAGTGATGGATATTATTGAGCAAAGCCGCAAATGGCAAATCAATTTGAAAAGACCTGCATTACAGGGGATGATCAAAAAAGGCATCGAAGATAGCATCCGGAGTTTGATTAAAAATCCCCTGGAGGATCACCTGATCTATACATTAAACACATTGATTGATATCACTAAGCAACTCAGCTTGAATATCGAAATGTGGCAGATACAGAATCTTTTTTACTCATTTCTGCATTATACCCTACCTGCTGTCAAGAAAGCCCATCCTCAGGAAAAATTCCAGAATAAATTCCAGGCATTCAAAATCCTTGGCGAGAGACTCAATTTTTTCATGGGCTGATTTTTGACAAATCCCCCGAATGATATTACATATAATGTTAGATCAGCATTAAAAAACCATAATGCTGAATTTATTCAATGGAAAGGAGGGATGAGTCATGGCACTCATACCTTGGAGAGAAACGTATCCTCTTGCAGTTCTGAGATCAGAGATGGATTCCGTATTCGACCATTTATTTGATCTGGCTACAGGCCATGAATTCGACCCTTGGGAAGGATTTGTATTCAAAACCCCGGCTGTAGATATGGAAGAGACTGATAAAGAGATCATTGTCAAGGCTGAGATGCCTGGTTTGGAACCCAGGGATTTTCAGATTTCTCTCGCTGACAATATACTGACCATCAAGGGAGAAAAAAATGAGGAGAAAAAGGAAGAGAAGAAGAACTATCACATGATTGAACGCCGTCATGGTTCCTTTTACCGCTCCATCATGCTCCCTTTCGATGTGAAAGGTGATAAGGTCGAAGCCAACTACAGCAAAGGGATTCTTGAGATAAAACTCCCTAAGACAGGGCCGAAAAAGGCAAAAAAAATCACCATTCCTGTTAAATAATCGATAAAATATGATGTTTGACACGAATGGTCGGGATTTTTTAGGGCCAGGGTTATTCCCTGGCGTTTTTTTTAGTAAAGGCAGGATTCTGTGCCAACTTTGAATCGAAATAATGCATTTGACCACAGAGGACACGGAGAACACAGAGAGATTTATTGATCTCCGTGCGCTCTGTGGTCTCTGGGGTTTTTTAAAAGCAATTTCGAGTTTAAATCCTCCGGATGACAAGGCCTGAAGGTAATTTGGGATAAAAAAAAGTGGATTTTTGGGGCATCTTTTCGCCTTTCAATGCCACTTTCTTGACCTGATCAATCCCGGTCGGATTAACCAAAAAAGCTGCCTGACATGTATTCATATTGACAAGGTGAATGGCCTTGATCATATCTGCCACAAAGATAAGTGTCTGCTTTTTTTCAAAATCCTTTAAAGAGATCCCCAGCAACCTTTCAAATATAATGGAATGAAGGATATTCACATCCAGAGACTTCCATGCTATCGATCCTTTACCAGGCACAATCTCATCGATATTCACCCCATGTTTGAGTGTCAACAGGTCATATCTCTGATTTCCCATATATAGTCCAAAGGTGGGACGGTTAATCCCCAGGCGCGCCATCCGCCGGATGAGATCCTTGCGTGCAGTGGCCTCTGTAACAGCAATCCCATCATAAGCAATGACCTTGACATCAAACCATTCCCTTAACCCCGATTCCATGTCCTCCAATACCCCCCTCGACAGGTTCCGGATAACCCGATGATAGGGAAGCACACTCAATCCCTCATCTTCTGTATTGCTGAAATACATCAGACAGTAATCATAGGGTTTTATATCATTGCTCATGCCATCTTTCTCACGCATAAATCTCTGATATCTTAATGCCGTTTCATAACGATGATGCCCATCCGCGATAAAGACCTTTTGGCCGGCCATTGCATCCCTGATGCGATTACAATCCGCCCGATCGGATATCTTCCACAGTCTGTGCAGGATCTTTTCCTGGGATAAAACCTCCATATCCGGCGGACGGTTCCATACCTTATCCATAACGTCTTCGACCATTCGATCCGGATCAGAATAAAGGCTGAAGATGGCGCTGAAATTGGCTGAACAGGCCTCCATCAGACGAAACCTGTTCTCCTTTGGACCGGCAAGTGTCCTTTCGTGCGGATATATGCCACCGGAACCAAAATCCTCCAACCTGAAAAGGGCCAGGAATCCCTTTCTGATCTTTATGGTACCATCCTGAAGCCTGTACTCATCCTGGCATGGATAAATGGCTTCTGATTGATCTTCCACCAGGATCCCTTCCTCGAGCCATCTTTGAAAGAATTGATTAGCCCTGGTATAAGCATTCTCCCCCGGAGCATCCTGCGGATACTCGTTTCCCTGGATCAAACGTACAATATTGTATGGGCTTCGCTCATAGAGGTGCTCCTGATCATCCGGCGGAATAACATCATAGGGAGGTGCAATCACCAGGGAAAGATTTCCTATCATTGCCTTATTATAAAGGATACCCTTCAATGGTTTAATATCCGGCACTATCCAAGTCTCCCAATCTCTTCACCCCTCACCTTCCCTCTGAATTGCTCACTTTGCTCGATGATGGATGTTCGGTTCCTGTCGGTTATCAATTCAATAAAAGAAGCGCTTTGCCGCTCCTTTTTCAAGACCTCTTTCATAAATGGGTATATCGGATGCTGTTTCTCAACAAAGGAACAGCCGCTTTTCCAATCCCGGATCAAGTCCATGACCCCCTGTCTGCCATGGGTCCAAAAAGAATGGCAGATGAAGGCGAGAATGTATGAATGATGAGAAAGGCAAGCAACCTCGGCAGCCTCTATGGCATAACGGTTCCCATTAAATGCAACGGTCATCCCTCCATGCTCCCTGACCAGATGAAATGCCTCCACATCCGTGATGCTGTCACCGATATATATCACATCCGAGATATTCCGGCCCGTGATTTCACAACCGCGCCTGACTGCCTTGGCCTTCTCTTCTCCCCCAACAGGTTCCACCATGTCCAGATAACCCCCGAGATATGTCCCTGCCAATTGCCCAGTCATGATCTCATCGATAGCGGCAAATGCCTCTTTGACCTGGATGGGGAGTGCGTCAAGGTTTTTTATATGAGATGGCCAATCCAAAGAAGGAAGTGAACAGATCCTTTCTGCCAACCTCCGAACCTTAAGGCATTCTTCCTCCGACGGTTTTAAGGCATCCAGATCCAGATGGGTACAGAAGGTATTTTGAAAGGGAAAACCCACCACCCTGCAAAGGGCCTCGATATAAGGCTCATAACTTGTACTGATGATAAATCCGTTCGCATTTTCGTTGATCCACTGTAGAAGCCTATCAGCACCAGACATAATCAGGATATGGCCGGCAGAAAAATCCATGATATCCTGATTGCTCATACCAAAGGACCGGAAAAAAGGGCAGATCAGCTTCAGTGTATTACCAGCCCGATATCCCGGTCTTTTAACCATAAAGGCCAGGATATCGTCATATCGACTCAATTGCGTAAATAGCCTCTCACCGTCAGGGATAAAATGCTGACTCAGCTCGAGCGCATTATCATTTTTGGTGAGTGGCCCTTCACAATCGAGGGCCACGGGACCTGCAATTTTTTTCGGTATCTTCATCTCATTTTGATCTCATAATTCAGGCAGAAGCGGCAATCAGACTTTCCACCTGATCATTCAAACATACACCCTTGGGCTGTTCACTATTTTCGAAATAAACCTTATTTTCCTTCAGAACAATCCGTCCGGAACTCAACCAACGTATGGTTTCGAAAAGGAGGGGAATTTCCCTTTTGACCCCTTCCGCCCGGATCATCCGAAAGAGGGCATTGTTTTCACCCTCCCGGAGCTTGATCTCATGGAGCGGTGTTTTTCTGAGCTTTCCATCCATTTCCTCCCAAAGCCTGGAAAAATGAGTGCCCGTGATACGATAAAGGCAATAGGTTATGGGAGGGCCCTGATCCAATTCGGGTGTTACCATATGAATCATGACCCCGCTCTCAGAGGCCTTTGATGCAATAAGCTGCCAAATGACCTCCTGCCAGGTCCCGGCAGGACCTTTTGGGGGCGCGGGATGAAGATTGATGAGACTGAGCCTCCGACACATCTCCGGGCTGACAATAAGCATGTAACCAGCCAGAACTGAAAACTCAGATTCCATACCCTGGAGTCTTTCCAGGACTTCATGGTGGTATTGATGGCGCCATGCCGCTATAATCTCAGGGGAATTATGTCTATTTTTCCAAAGTTCCGGTTTAAAGCGGGCGGAGGAGAGATTAATCAGCGGGATACCCCATTTACCGGCCAGATCCATAATCCGGTCGGAAAATTCCCCCTCGCCTGGTTCACGGTTCATAAATATAAAAGAGATCCGGCCCTCGATACGCCCATCCTCTATCCCTTGGAAAACCGTCTTCAAAAGGTTTACAGCCTCAATATCCCTTCCTGTGGTAAACCAGCCCATGCTGCGTTTCATTTTTTTCTCTTTCCCTCAAATGAGCAACCATCCTCTAAAATCTTAATGGATTATATCAGAGGAATGATTCAAGGGCCCCGGTTCAATTACAAGACCGAGGGTCTCTTGATCGGGGTAGGACTCACGTCCATAACCGCTGATACAGGATGCGGCTGCATATGTTCCCAACTGGCCGCATTTTTCAAGATCCATACCCTTTAAAAGACCGGCCAGAAATCCTGCGGCAAAGCAATCACCCGCCCCGGTCACGTCCTTCACTTCCGCCTCAGCAGGAGCGAATGTCAGACGTTTGTGCCTATCGACCAGATAGGCCCCCCTGGCTCCCTGTTTGCAGATGACAATTTTTACACCCAGATCCAGCAATAAAGCAGAGGCATCCTCATGGCCAAGGCCTGTAATTCTCTCAAGCTCATTAGCTGTGGCAAAAAGGCAATAGGTTTTTCGCACAATGGGCAGAATGGCATTCAGTCCCAGGCTGGCATAAAGATTCCCGGGATCGAAACTGATCCGCGGGACATCTCCCAATCCTTCCACCACTTCAATCTGGGTCTGTAAAGGATGCGAACCTGCAAAGGAAGTGAGGTGTAAAAAACGGCAACCCGATAATGCGGAAAGATCTAAATCCTTCTTATCCAAGGTATCATTGACATTGGGGAATGCTATCATACTCCTTTCCCCATCCGGGGTCAGGATCGATATACAGATCCCCGATCGATCCTCCCTTAAAACGTAAGACAGATCCACACCGTTGAGGCTTTGAAGGATACGTTCTCCCCAATCGTCCTTTCCTACCTTGCCGATCATTCCCGCTTTGAAACCCATTCTGGCAAGGGCATAAACCGTATTTGCTGCCTGGCCACCCCCGGATTCGGCCCTTTTTTCCCCGAATCGATCCAAGAGCGCCAGTAATGGGTCCAATCGATCCTGGCACAAATGGATCTCTTCACCTAATGAAATCTTGATACCCAGCTTGTCCAGTAAAGCAAGCTCCGGAAGTTCATAGATGAGGTCCCAATTCAAGGCACCGATGCCTAAAACCGCACAGGAAGCCATCCATTATCCCAGGCTGAGTTCCAGCTTTTCATAAATGCGTTCAAAATCGATTCTTTCCTTAACCAGATCAACCGCCCTTTTTAATTTCCGTTCATCCCTGATGCGCATGCGTCCCAAGACCCTCTCACATTCCTCGATAGTGCTCAAAGTATCCTTGGTCACGATCATAATGGGCACATGCCTCTCCTCTGCCTGGTTGATGATAATCTCATTCGGGTATAAATCACCTGTCAGTATAATGCACTTTGTGGAGGTCTGAAGGGCAGCGAGTTGTATATCGGAGCGATCCCCTCCGGTTATCACTGCCTTATTCTTTTTGGCCCGAAAATACTTCAAGGCACTATCCACATTCATTGCGCCCACGCTAAAACTCTCCACGAGGTCTTCAGTCCTATCCTCACAGCAGATGATCCTTCCGTTCAGGATATCACTCAATTCTTTTACTTTAACCGCGGTCAGGACTGAATCATATGGCAAGATTCCCAGGACAGGGATGCCCTTTCTTTCGAGAAATGGTACCGCCCTTCTTCTGAGACAGCCTTCACTATCCCTGGAAACCCGGTTCATAATCACCCCGATCAGTCTCTCGCCCAGTGATTCTCTGGCTGCAAGGATGCAATCGATACAGACATCTTCCTCATATTTATCAATCAAGATCACTTTAGCGTTGAGTTTTTTGATCAGTGAGACCCCGGAGAGACCCAAAAATGCCCCATCATAGATATTTTTCCCACCTCCGATCAGGATCAGATCCTTTTCTTGAGAAAGTTGCTTATGGGCATTTAAGACCTTTTCCTCCAATCCGGCCATCTTCCCCATGTAAGCCTGAATGATCATATCCTGCGTCACAACCACAGGACAAAGGACCTCTAATGGCTCATCCAGGGAAAGTGCGCGCTCTACAAAAACGGCATCCTCATCCGTGATTTGATCCCCTACCCTGGTAAGGCTGGTTCCGAATGGTTTCAGATAACTCAAACTCAATCCATCCTTTTGAAATTTTTTTCCCAGTCCCATACAAAGAAGGCTTTTACCGGAATAAGGAGTCGTTGATCCTATATAGAGAGAAATCATCCCATTCTCCTATTCATTATATATGAGAGTTTTCAACGAATTATTTGTTTTATAAACTTTCATGTTTCGTTGTGACCTTTAGGTCATAGAGGTCAATCAAATATTTGTATCTATCTGTCTGATAACCAAAATCATTTGTTACCGCAGTTTTTCAATGACAAATGCTAAATCTGGCATCCAATGCAACCGCACCTTTGCCGGATTCCATGACTGCCAAGGGATTGATATCCGCATCACAGATCTCAGGGAAATCCATGGCAATCTGAGATAAACGGATGATTGCCTCCACAATGGCATCCAGATCCGCTGATTTCTGACCCCGAACCCCTTTTAACAGTGGATATGAATGGATCTCGCTGATCATTCCCCTTGCATCTTCTTCACTGACAGGGGCGATACGGAAGGTCACATCCTTTAGGACTTCCACATAGATGCCACCCAGACCAAACATGATCAGAGGGCCAAACTGGGGATCCCGGGACATCCCCAGGATCACTTCGCGTACATTCTGGTACATATTCTGTACCGCCACCCCATGGATAAAGGCCTTTGGCATGAAACGACGGCATTTGGCGATAATGTCGTGAAATGCATTCACGACCTGATCCTTTGTGCCAAGCCCGACCCGTATACCACCCACATCCGATTTATGGAGGATATGTGGGGATACGATCTTTAAGACCACAGGATATCCCATCTTTTCAGCAAAATCCACAGCCATATCTGATGTCTCAGCGATTTCATATTCAGGGAGGTTGAAGTGATAAGCATCCAGGACCTCGCGGGCCTTCTGTTCACTCAGGGTCAGATTCTCTTCCCTTATTGCCCGATTCAAAACCTCCCGGACCCGATCCCTATCCCCTCTGTAGCTCCGGTAGTGATGATCCGGCAGCTCCACCCACTTCTTGTATTCACACATCTTGCTGAATGTCTCAACAGCATGCTCCGGATATACATAATTGGGTATCTTGTATTTTGCCAAACGATCAATACCCTCCCTGACCGTATATTCACCCATAAAAGAAGTCAAAAGGGGCTTTTCGGTACTCATGGAAACCTCCCCCAAAACCTCCGCTGTCTGGCTCACCTCGGTCAT
>JBLIRM010000136.1:0-8999 GCA_049472295.1 bacterium
AGGTGGCTTCAATTATGGTTCTGGCGGTATGCTGAATATGACGACCAGGCGCACAAGGGACTTGGGTTTGTTTCTGGGGGGAACCTATGGAAGGCGGAAAAATACCACATCCTCAATACGAAATCTCTTCACATACCGGAGGGCAGGCAGAATGGCCTATCAGGGGCTGCCGGGAACTTTTTTGAGAGGGCGTCAGGGATTGTCGCTCAATCCTTACCTGAGTCGCGCTCGAAAAAGAAAAACCAGAACGACCGATTTGACCCGGAGAAGGGCGCTGAGACTTTATTAATAATTTAGGATGCTATACCGAAACAGTCTATGGATATGATTGCTTCGCTTCGCCCCATGCTTTACTGGGAGCTTAGGCTTACCGGAACGACATATTATTATGTTAGTTATTCAAGATGTCTATCTCAGTCCGTGGAGTGTAGGGGAGGGTTCAATCCGTCAGCATCTGTGGGTTCTTCTATAAAGAGTAAGATGCGCCGATATACACTGTTAAAGAGGACATCCTGACATTCTGGATATCAAAGGAATCCGCCTGTATCTGTGCCTTTCCTGTGCCGTAACTGTACAGGGTGCCCAGGGTCAGGGATACGCCCCGGTTGAAGTAGCTCAGGCTGATGCCTCCACCGGTCATATTCACATGTTCAGGCTGATTGATCTTCCCGTTCTCAATCCGATAGGTATTGGCCATGTTGGTATAGCTCCCAAATCGCAGGGCGAGTGAATTGGTGAAATAATACTCTGCACCTATGGAAAGATTAAAGATGTCCCGCCTTTTCTGGAAAACGAGCTCGGTTTTTCCGGTGGCCGTATTATAAACAGTGGCCTCCTCTGTGTCGGTGTAATAGGTGATGTCCCCGGAGAGAAGCAAGGAATGGGATTTGAAGTAGGCCGCACCGAACGTCACTGCATAAGGATATGCCCTTTTGATATCCAGTTGATTTTGATACAGATCGATGCTGTTGGCATCGTAATCGAGTCCCCTGAGTATATGCTGACAGGTTATATCGGAATCAAAGAGCAGGGTATGGGAAAAAGTCAATCCCAGGGAATACTTTGATTCCTTGGGTGACCACATGAAACCAATGACAGGTCTGATGCCCCATTCCTGCAGTTCATAATTGAGGTTTGACCATTCATATCTCCCGTCCCCATCCTCCAGTATACACAACTGGTTAAAGATCCGCTCTATCTTTCTGTTATGAAAATAAAGGGTCATGCCGGATGCCAGGGATGGGGTTATTTCAACTGCATAGGAGGGACCGAAGTTATAGGTTTCATCCTGATTGTTCAGATTGATCTGATATCTCTTGATCACCGCAGTCCGGTTGGGATCGATTATGCTGGTGGCCTCACACGGCACATCATAGAATGCCTGATCCTGATTCTCCTTGACCGCGTCAGTGACTGCATAGGAAAATCCGAATTTTCCAACAGGCAATTGTTGGATTACTCCGAAGAAGTTGGGGAGGAGTCTGGAGGATCTCCGGTCCCAACCATCGCCCCCCAGGACGCTGTCATAATGTTTTTGTGAGGAATAGAAAGCGTTCATGCTTGCGGAGAGATTGGTTCCCTTGGCATAGACAATACCTGCGGGATTATAGTAAAGTCCGGAAGGGTCATCCGAAATCGCCGTATACGCCCCCCCTAATCCTGCGGCACGCTCACCGATAATGATATTATTGTAGTGTTCCTCGTCCGCACGTGCGTGGGCCGCAAAGAAGAGGCAGATGCTGATCATGATGAATGCGGCGATGCCCGCCTTTTTAATGTGTGTACTCACTGAATCTCTTCTCTCCTATGAGATAAACGGAATTGCCCGCGGACAATCCCTCCTGGTTCATTGCCTTGTTGATGTAACGGATCCTTTCCTCAATGGGCGGATAAAGCCCTTTATAGGAAGAGACCTCGGCTTCTGAAAGGCTTTCGATCTTTCCAAGATAGCGTGCCAGACCGGAAGGGTCATAGCCCGCGCTCGAAGCGAGGATGACTCCCAGTGTATCCGCCTCCATCTCGTCATCTCGATGGTATCCCCTGTCAAAGAGTATGGTAATGGTCTCATCAACCATCTTTGTGAGGGCAATACGAGCCGGGTCACTTGTGCCGCCGATAATCTGTGTCAGGACGCAGACCGTTGAGAGTTCAGGGCCGGTCGATATATTCAATTCCCTCATGATATGCCTCTGGGTGATATGGATGATTTCGTGGGCTATCACACCCGCAAGTTGCGCCTCATCGTCGATGCTCTCGATGACACCCCTTGTCACGAAGATAAAGCCGCCGGGTGCTGCATATGCATTGATGTAATCCGTATCCAGGATCCCGACGGTAAACCGGATCTCCGGTCTGTTGGCAGCCCTCGAAATGGACCTGCCAATCAGATTGACATATCGGGTCAGCTCCTTATCATCGTAAAGTCCATAGCGACCTATGATGCGCGCGGCGATTTCCCTGCCGAATTGGATTTCATACTCGATATCCCGGGCCAGAAGAATACGTTTTTCCATCTGATGCTGCCGGGTCCTGGGGGTCTGGGCATATGCCGGAAGAGAGAAGAGGAGGAAACCAATCAGTATGACTGCCAACAGATTCAGGATATGGAGCCAATGGTTTCTCATCTCATTCTGCCTCATGGTTCCGGGAAAAATGTTCCACCTCTTCCTCGGTGATATCTTCGGTAAATGTGATAAGCTTGTGCAGGGAATGATGATCTGCCTCATGATCATCACTCAAGCGTTTCCTGTCAGCAGGGGTGAGACCCCGTGCAGCGGCTGAGGAGGTGGTTTCCGATGCCCTTTTCCTGGCATTTTTTTCAAGATCCGGTGTATCCTCTGTGATCACAGTGACCTCTTCCATAGGGGGATTCTCCCCGACACAGAGTCTGCTGACCCATCCCAAATGAGCCTCGGAGGATACCTTATACCAGCCCTTTCCTTCCTCGATCACCTGCAGCCGGGTGCCTCTCTGGGCCTGCCCGATCAGTTGGGAGCCGAAGTTGGGCTCGCTGAATATCTTGGCCTTGAGGCTCTGCACATAGATAATATCCGCGGCATAGATGGGACCGGAAAGGAGAATGATTAAAAAAAGAAGACAAAATGTTTTTTTCATGGTTTTTTCCCTCTTCTGCAATTTTATTAATTATCCAGTCTTCTCAACCGTTTCTTACAACGTGTGATGAAGATGGTTTTTAACTTCCCATCCTCGATCATGGAATACGCCTCGAACGCACCTCTGAAATTCTTTTTCTGATATAGATCAAAGGCCAGATTGGTGATAGTGCACAGTTGCCGTTTGATCTTCATATCTTTCCTGTCCTTGGGGTAAAGCGGTTCATAAATCCTCAGATACTTCTTCTTCCCCCTTAATCGAATCGCATCAATCAATCTGCACGGAATATCCTGTTTGATTCTATTGTAAGTAGATTCTGAGATTATAATCGGACATTCATAGAATTTTGTTAGCTCCTGGAGACGTGAGGCCACATTGACAGTGTCTCCCACAACGGTGTAATTGAGCCTGTCCTCTGAACCGATATTGCCTAAAATGGCATGGCCACTGTTGATTCCTAT
This sequence comes from bacterium, assembly GCA_049472295.1. Lineage (GTDB taxonomy): Bacteria > SZUA-182 > SZUA-182 > DTGQ01 > JAFGSM01 > JBLIRM01. The sequence continues at coordinate 3,576 of JBLIRM010000136.1, forward strand.
CCCTATTTTGGGGTCGAGGTCAAATCCCCGTTCCCTGAATTCCTCTTTGAGCGATCCCAGTGCATTGATCATGGATATTGCTGCGATGACAGCCTGTTCAGGGTGATTCTTGATCTCGAGGGGTGTTCCCCAGTACGCCATAATGGCATCACCGATAAATTTGTCTATGGTCCCATTATTGCTGAGAATGATTTGGGTCATATGCGAGAAGAAGAAGTTCAGCATTTCCACAACCTTTTCTGGGGGGGTTCTGTCCGAATATGAGGTGAAATTTCTGATATCTGCAAATATGACGGTGATATCCCCTTTTTTCCCCATGCTGAGAGAGGCGATATGATTGTTCTTGAGGACCTCGGTTAGGAGATCGGAGGATACATACTGGGAAAAGAGCCTCCTTAGTTGGAATTTTTCCTTTCCCTCGGTAAGCAAAAGAAAGCCAAAGGAGGCCATGGTTGAAAAAAGCACGGATGTCAGAGGGGGCACGAAATCATGGAGGATATGGCATCTGAATTGAAAAAGGGCAAAAGCGATCCAGAAGAAGCACAACAGCAGCGGGATGGATATCTTGAGGGCATATCGCTTCATTAAAATGATCCCTGCAGTACAAAGGAGTGTCATAAGCATGATCATGCAGAGTGTTTTACCTGGGGCGGGGGGGATGAGAAAATCATTCATCAGAAAATTACTGGCAAGGGTTGCATGGAGAAATACGCCAGGTGTTCTGGGGGATATGGGTGTATGCTTCAGGTCCTCGACCCCTGCTGCACTGGCTCCCACAAAGATGATCTTATCCTTGAATTCCATAGGATTGATTATCAGATCTTCAATATCCCCTCTCTTTATCCTTTGCAGAGAGGCCAGAATGCCGCTCATGGAATAGGTGTCGAATTCACCGTAAAAGTTCAGAATGTAGTTTCCGTTTCTGTCCAGAGGGATATGCCTGTTTCCTATGCTTATCCTTGCCTGGGTGATTGTTATGGCCTTCTGTTGAACAAAGGGGGCGATTCCCATGACCGGAAAAAATTCCCCTGCATATTCCCGCACAGGCATGGTCCTTCGGAATACACCGTCATGATCGGGTGAAAATTCCACGATCCCCATACCGTAGGATGCCTCATACAATTCTTTAAAAGGGATATAATAGATATTGTTTTTATCAAGCCGTCCGGTGCGGGCTGAGATATCCTTCAGGGAAAACCTCTCCACAAAGCCTGCCGGAAGGGGGCGGTCGAGGAGGTTAAGGTTGAATTCATCCTCGTCATCTACCCTTATGTGCATGGCATGATAGACAAAACCTTTCTCCTGTGTGGCTTTGACGAGTTGCATATCATCGGCACTGATTCCCCTGGATAGGTTATCCTTCTGATTTTCTGTAAAGAGTATATCAAATAGGACTGCCCGGGGTTCTCCCAGGGAGAGAAATTCAAGGATATCGGAATATATGGCCCTGGGCCACGGCCATCTGCCAACAATGGGATTGAGTGCTTCCAGGGATATCTCATCAATAAGTAACAGGGTGATTTCCTTTGCAATGGGTTTTTGGGAGCGCATGAGCTTTACCATACTGTCATATGCGATATTCTCGAAGCGGGTCAGGGCCCCTGTGAGATAGAAGACTGAAATGATACACCATATGAAACCGGACAGGATAAATATAACCAGGATTTTCCCTTTATTCATTGATATTTTTTATACCTTTCCTGTTTTTCACAAAAGCCCATCAGGGTGATCTGAGCCATGATATGTCATTGACTTCCACACCGGTCCTTACTATCTGATCGGAAATCCGGCGTAGCTCTAACGGCATGAGGAATGAAAAAAAGAGAAGATCCATTGCTTATCCTCCCTTTTTTGACTCTGTCAATTATAAATATTAATATGGATAGTACGTGGTCTGATGGAATATTAATGGAATATCTAATGTCTGAATATAAGAATAACAGGGCTTTTTCCATGAATGGTGAAGAAAAATCCTTATGGGTGACCGGGATCAGCCGAAGGGAGTTTTTAAAATATTCCGGTGTCATTGGGGGGGCATTTTTTTTGGGAGATTATGCCATGGCAGATCACAAGAGCCGTGTCATATTGGCAAGTACGGAGGATCGTGGATTAGGTGTCAATTCCTCCATAAAGGGGCTTGATATAAATCCGGCAAAGAACAGGCATGTCCTGATAAAACCCAATTTCAACACTGCGGACCCTGCGCCTGGATCAACCCACAACGATACCCTGGTGGCACTCGTCAAGGCGGTCTGGGAGATGGGTGCAAAGAGCATCAGCCTTGGAGAACGAAGCTATCCCCCCACCCGGAAGGTCATGGAGGACAAAGGTATCCTGCCCCTCATGAAGAAACTGGATGTCAAGATCATCGATTTCGACGGACTCAAGGATAAGGACTGGGTAAAGATAACACCCAAGGAATCCCACTGGAAGGATGGATTTCACATTGCACGTCCGATACTGGATGCTGAATGCCTTATCTCCACATGCTGTCTCAAGACCCACCAGTACGGAGGCGTGTTTACCATGTCCCTGAAACTCCATGTGGGGGTGGTGCCCACGCACAGGAATGGATATGATTACATGGCGGAACTTCATAGCTCTCCCCACCAGCGAAAGATGATCGCGGAGATAAATGCCCCCTTCAAGCCTGAGCTGATTGTAATGGATGGAATCGAGGCCTTTGTGGATGGCGGCCCCATGCATGGAATGCGGGCCCAGGGGAATGTGTTTCTGGCCTCAGTCGATCGCGTGGCCATTGATGCCGTGGGATTGGCCATCCTGAAATCCCTGGGAAGTAATGATCAGATAATGGAGCGAAAGATATTCAGCCAGGAACAGATTGCAAGGGCGGTTGAAATCGGATTGGGGGCGTCCTCTCCTTCTGAAATAGATGTTATCCCTGCGGATGATCAAAGCCGCGGATATGGGGACCGCATTGTTGAAATCCTAAAGAAGGGGTAGGGGACAGGTCTAAACTGAATATCCTTTTATATCAATGAGGTTACATTTAAATGATCCTGCAAGGGTGGTCCTAACCCCGTGCGAAGCGAATGAGACGGTGCGAAATTGTTCCGGATTTTTGACCTCAGCGTATCTTGTTACCTTAATTGTGAAGAGAGCGTTTCCGTACCAAAGTCAATAATATAATCGGCAACGATTTCCACCAAGATTTCTAAAGATATAATTGTAGTCGGCCAAGTTTTCCGGGGTCAGCACAATCTGTAATTCCGTGCCGCGCAGGTTATTGAAACCGATGACATTATTACAGATAACAGGATCGAGATCGGGATCGGTATATAATGATGGATCATCTCTGGTATCTGTCAACTCGATGGCGCTTACATCCACAACATCAGGTGTGTCACTGATCAGACTTATCCTGTTCCATATCACATAGTTAAAGGCAATCTTTGCCGCCCCAGGACGTCCCCGGCGAAAATCGGCATACAGAACAATCCCAGTACCATTGTAGCCGCCGCCATCATCTGGATCCACATAGAGGATCCCATTGATTTTATTGTGGGATACCAGGTTGCAGGTCACAACCCCGCCGTTATTTGCACCGATAAGGATCCCTATGCCCCCACCATTGATAGCGCTCAGGTCAGTGATCCGGTTGTGTGTGATGATCCATCTGCTTCCATGCCAGTTCGATATCCCTTGTATGGGGTTATCCATTCTGCAATGAGATACCGTTACATGATCCGCCCCACGGCTGAAGACAGGGAACTCCACATACTCGAATCGCAAATGGCTGATTTTTGCACCACTTCCGGCACCTGTATTAGGGTCATTGAAAAGAAATCCTGCCATAAATGGCCGACTGGACCATGGCAATGGTCCGCTATCGATCACCGTGTTATGTGTACCCCTGATTCTGACCGCCTTCGTTACCAAAGCCCCGGCATAGTTGCCCGGACCCACCTTAATCGTATCCCCATCTCTAACCAAAGGATCGTCGATAGCCTCCTGAATTGTGGTGAAATCACGAGGCACACGATAGATCCTGGCTGAGGCCAACTGTGTAGAAGCCAATATTGAAGCTAACAGGATACCAAGAATAAGATGTTTTAAACTAACCTTTCTCATCTTAAAGCTCCTTTTATGAAAGATGATTTGATTTTAAGTTGGAAAAAACCTGGATGGGAAAATATGTGGAACTGAAGGGTAATAAATCCCTTTTGAAGAATACTTTATTTAAAAGTATATATTAAATATTAAACTTACTCTCAGGATCTGTCAAATATTTTGATTATCCTCATGCACCTTGATTATTTTTGGATTCCCTGCCAAATCCCACCACAACATAGGTATTGCTCTTGGGGTCCGTTTTGAGCCGAATAAGGCCATTTTTTTCAGCATCTTCGAGAAGTTCACTGAAAATCCGGTAGCCATGATATTGCTCACTGAAGGAGGGTTTCTTTCTCTTCATGGTCTCTTTGATCATGGATGACCAGAGGGTTTCCTTGTTTTCCCTGACCAGGGCCACCACTGAATCGATCAGGAGCTGGAATGCATCCCTTTTCTTTTTGGGTAGATCTCTCCCGATCTGGGGCGGGTTTCCTACAGGGCGTTCGAGGTCTTCATAATATATGAATTCATCGCAGTTGTTGATGAGAAGGTCTGAACTCGAATCCTTCATTCCGAGGCCGATGACGTGCTTTCCGTTTTCCTTCAGTTTGGAGACCAATGGTGAAAAATCGCTGTCACCGGACACGATGACGAATGTATCTATATGCTCCTTGGAGTAACAGAGATCCATGGCATCCACAGCCAGCCGGATATCCGCCGAGTTTTTCCCGGCCATGCCCCGGTGAGGGATCTCCATGAGTTCAATGGCTGCTTCGTGCAGCATTTTTTTATATTGATCGTAACTTGTCCAATCGGCATATGCCTTTTTGACAATGATTTTGCCCTTTTCCACCAGTCGTTCGAGGATTTTATGAATCTCGAAATTTTTTTTTCTCTTCACCTTCGAACCCAGAGCAAGGTTTTCAAAGTCTATGAGTACTGCAAGTGCGCGTTCTGATTCGGGCATATTCCCTCCTTTTCAATTATTAAACATTATATAAGATAAGACCTTTTATATCAAGATGATTCCTGTGGATCAGGGCTGTAGTAAATATGTCGGCTTGTTCATAAGGTTGGGTTTAGAGTAAGGCTATAACTGTGGAAGATTGATCCTTTTGCTGGGGAGAGATATTCTTCTGATAAGTTGCAGCAACATATTGTTCATAAGGTTGGAGGGATCTATTTGGATTTTGTGTTTGCCAAATAGGCTTGGATAACGGCAAGGAGTTCGGCATCTTCTCCTAATCCTTTGATGGCTTTGAGTTCAAGGGTATGGGAACGGATATCGTCCCTGGCTACGGTATATTTACCTTCCACATCCGCAGACCCTCCTGCCTCGAGGGAGGCAAT
>JBLIRM010000137.1:0-8908 GCA_049472295.1 bacterium
TTGAAGTGGAAAGATACATCATGGTTACCCGTTTTCAACAGGTCATGGAGATGGACATATCCCCATGCAGTTGATCGTCCCGTTTCAATCAGGGCCTTGATTCCCGGGGGGAAATGCGCACACCATATTATCTTGCCGGTCTTGATATCGAACCGGGCCTTGTGGATGCGGCACTGAATGATGTGGCCGTCGATCAGCCTTCCTTTTTTTAGGGATACGTACATATTGGAAGGTTTATATAAAAATAATCCCTGCGCCCCTCTGTGATCTCTGTGGTTTTTTAAACGCATTTTTTGGGTTAAAAGCTATTGTGTTTGAGAAAAGAATGGTTGTATATGAATGCCTGGTATTAATGAACGCCTATATCTCTACGTATACCTTTTTCGCTTCCACTTTGACGGGGTATGTTTTGAGATCCTTTTGCGAGCGAATAAGATTCAGGGCCTGGATACCAGGAGGGAAATGCGCCCAACGGATCACCTTGCCGGTCTTGATATCAAACCGGGCCTTGTGGATGCGGCACTGAATGATGTGGCTGTCGATCAGCTTCCCTTTTTCCAGGGATGCGAACATATGGGGGCACCGGCTTTGGATGGCAAAAAAACCCCCTTCCAAATGAAAGATGACGATGGACTCCCCATCCACATCGAACTTTTTTCGGCTGCCTGAAGGGATTGCGTCTTCATCGCACACAAATGTGAATGCCATGATCGCTCCTTTCTTTATAAAAAAAGATCGAAAAAATACATTGACTGCACGATTGCCAGATCCTTTTGATGAACCTTTTCTCGAAGTGGCACTTGAAGGAAAAGTCCAATATTTAGTGACCGGTAATCTCAGACATTACCCGGCTGAAAAATGCAGCCATATGACAGTTCTCTCACCTAATGATTTCTTAAGGTCGTTTTGGAATTCAAAATAATCCAGCCACAAGGAAAGGATGAAGATCTTGTAACAAGGGAAAGACAGGGTTCATCCTTTTTTATTTTTGACGTTTCGTCAAAGAAAGCAGATCGAGTAAAACCATAATAGTTATCCTGTGATATATGTCAATGCATCAATATCAGGGAAACCATCAATCATGCATTTCGCAAGATTACAAGGCTAATAATGCCAACGAGTATAAAGGGAGGAGGATTTGAATCCATAAAATCAATCCAAGGTATTATCGATTCATTCGTGAAAAATATGGAAGTACATTATCTGATTTTACCACAATTATGATATCACAATCATCGCTTAATCGTCTGTTCCCTCCATACAACCTGCCTCTTTTGATTCGTTATACCAAGCTGCAATCAGAGAATTACAAAGTCATTGCGAGGGCCTGCCGAAGCCCCGGCAAAGCAAAGGGGGCAGGGACGCTGCAATCCCAGATTGAGATTGCTTCACTCCGTTCGCAATGACTTCGTATAGAATTGACTGCAACTTGGTATTAAAAAGAAAGACCGGCTGAATATGAAAAAGAAGAAGATCAGGAGAACGGGAAAGAGGGAAGAGGTTCAGGCTAAAAATAGATAATGATGGATGAGTAAAGGGAATGCTGTTCAACCTCTGCTTTGATCTTTTCACCGAGCATCCCTGCTGCTCCCCTTTTTTTTCCGAACCGGTATTGATAGGCAATATCAAGGGCGTAATCCTTCCATACAATGCCGGTGCCGATGCTTGCACCGAAGAAGTCATCCACCCATCCTTCGGCAGGCTCGGGATCATAAAAGATACCGGATCTGAGAGGTATAAGGCGTCCCTTTTTGTAAAGCAGGTATTCAGCGCCAAGGCGAATTTGTGTGGTGGGCTTTATGTTTGCTTCATGTGCGAGCTTGTAGTCATCCCAGTCTGTCCTATAGACATCCAGGGAGAGCAGGAGATAATTATCCAGAAGACCCAAGGCAGCGCCTGCGCCGTATGAAACAGGCATGTTTATCCTGGAGCGGCCATAAAATGAATACTGAACGTACTCATTTTCAGAAGGGTCTGCAAGGTTTTCTGATAGGTATACGTACTCGAGTGTATGGTCGACATGGGCGCGAAAAGGGGTTTTGATCACCCCTCCGATCTTGAAGCTCCTGTTGATCTGCCAGAGAAATCCGCAATTGAGGTTGAATCCGGAGAATTCATATCTCTGGTAAAGCTGGCCGAATGATCTAATGGGGTCTCCAATAGCTATCCCCTCTCCATTGATTGTGGATATGTTTTCCCATTCATTGGTAGAAAGTTTGTTGGACCAGATATTTGCCGTAATACCCAAAGAAAGAGAAGGGATAACCTGGATTGCAAGGGCAGGGGAGAATGGTGCCAGGGCGCCGCGCTGTTTTACATGCAGACCGTACTCCAGATCAAGTATCCCCGGATCATATTGTGACCACTGGGATTGTTCTTCATAAGAGAACGAATAGAGATGTTGATAATTCAGTGAAAAAACCATAAGCCTCGAGAAGAGGCTGAAAGGGACCGCAAGGCTCAGGTAGTTCAGACGGAACTGGTCTTTGGAAATATCATCGATAGTTCCGGATACTGCATATGTATCATAAGTTCTTTCCCCTTGATCATACGAGATCACACAAGAGATCTCGGGTCGTTTCAGGATAATGAGCGCTGCGGGATTCCAGGAGGCTGCCGTGGCGTCATCGGCAACGGCGATGAAAGATCCCCCCATCCCTAAAGCCCTGGCCCCTGATCCCACCGGATTGGGGGTGGAGCGTATCCACCCCTGTAATGATTCGGAATCATAATCAGCTTCGAGGGGAGACAGCGGGAAGGTTACGATAAAAAGCAGTAAGAGGGAGAATGTACAACAAACGAGCTTTGCATTTTTATTCGATATCGTATGCACACACATTTAACATCCTTACAAAGAAGAATATAAACAAGGTCATTACCCTGAAGATATCATATGGGTTTAATCGTGAACGTACACTAGTGCAGCGTCAATCAAGAAATGTCATTTCGAGCGAAGCGAGAAATCTTAAGATTTCAGAGCCTGTTCCGAGTGAAACGAGGAATCTTCTTCGGCTCCTCGAAATGACAGATTATGGTTGACATGACACTAGGAGATTCTCAATCCCACACACTTTTTATAAAGCACAGGCCGGTATTCTCGAGGTCGATATCGAGCCCTTCCGGATAGGCAAGACCGCCTGTTATGGTGAATTCCCGGCTATCATTACCATCTTTGTTTTCTTGACCTCTATCGATGCCTATTGAGAGATGGATCTCCTGCGGGGAGAGGATTTCCACCGGTAGAACTCTCCAGTCATTTTCCTCATAAAGGTAGAATTCCACGGTATCATAAATCATTTGAGCCTCAGTGGTGTATATGGAGATCATCAGGGTATCCGTTTCAATCGGGATATCCATAATATGCGCCCTGAATACCCCGTAGGGGAAGAAAATTCCCTCAGGATGCCTTTTGCTGATGTCCGGGGAGTTTTTATCGAAGGGGATGAGCCAAGCAAATAAAGTCCCATGCCCGTTTTTTTCCTGTAAATCCAGGGTGATCTGCTTGCGTTTCGTTGAATCCTTGCCTTCGATAAGAAGGGTGGCAGTATCGGGATCCGCTATGTTCTCGATCCCATCTTCGTCGATATCCCCTTCGATCTCTTCGGTGTCAAGTGAGCCGTCACCATCCTGATCCAGATCCTGATCGTCAAGTTCCAGGTAATCAAAGAGGATCGAATGGTTATCTGCGGTAAGGGAGATATTTTTAAGGATGAGTGTGTTTTCCTCATGCAGCCCCTTCCGGATAATCCCCAAAGGGATTTCAGGGATTGTAACATCAGTCGGATAGAATGAAGGGAGCTCTAAATCTTGTGAAAGGGTATCACCTCCTTTTATCACAGTGAGCCCTTGCGTAAAGTTTCTCACAGCAGATTTTGCCTTGATTCGGAGAACTGGGCAGCGGAGGTCCCTTGGGTAGTCGAACGCAATATGAATCTCCTTTGGATCAAACGATGCCTCCGGAGGCCAGATCTTACAGGGAAAGGATTGCCAGTCATAAGCGTTCGGGTCCTGTGGAGGTGAGAATTGCACGACCTCTTGGTTGATATTAGGGTCGGCCTCGGTGCTTCCGGGAAGCCCGAATTCGTTTGCACTGAAATCATTCTTCCCTATCCTCCAGATCGTTTTTGCGGATGAATGGGATGAGAACAGTATTATCGACAGGCAGATCACGAAGATACTCCACATACCTCCCAATCCCTTTACATGACAATATTCATGCCTATTTCTGCGTATGCTCATTGTTTGGCCCCTATGACATATGCATCCTTGGGTGAGAGGGAAAAATTCCTTCCTGCTGGCCGTCCAAAGAAAATGTATGTGGACTCCCAGGCCCCTTTACCCTCTTGAGTATTATTGTAACGGCTCAGACATACTATCCCGTTAGGGTCTTCATTATTTATGAATTCATAGGAAGAATAGGGCCCTTCCTGGGGATTGAGAGGAATGGGACAGATATTTATTCCAGGATTGATTTGCGGCATGCTGAGAGTTACCTCTGATTGAAGTTCCTGATAGATAGTCCTATAGGTATGCTTATAGATGGTGTATCCCGTGCCGTATTGTAATGTAAAATTCTCTCCATTAGCATTGGCATCCCAATATCTCCACCGTTTATTCTCTTTGTCATATCCCCAAATGGATTGCCACTCATTCAAGAATTGTACGCAAAAGTCACCAGCGGTATAGGGATCATTAAGGTAGAAAGGGAGGAGGATTAGCCGGGGGGAGATCGGACACTCGATGGAATAAAGAAAGGGATGTGTCCCGTTCAAGAATTCCTCCATATTCACAAATCCATCCAGATCATTCATGTCCAGCCATTTTGGAAGTATTCCGTTCGGATCGATCGCATTCTGCCAGATTTCATAGAGGATCTCCATGTAAAAGAGGGTGTCGTTGGGATCATAAGGAGGCTCCACAGGATGTGCTATCTGAATGTCCTGAATCCTTTCGATATTCCTTTCAGATAGGTTGATCGTAATAGGGGGGACCAAATAGTTGTTGGGGTCTTCTTCTTTGGTTACGAATAATTCATACGAGCAGTCAGCTAAGAGGACGTCGATAAAGAACCATCCATCGATCTTTGATGGTTCAAGGGGGATTTCCCATATTTCCCCTATGCTGTCCGTCATATCCTCTCTGCTTTCCTCGCCATTTTTCAATAATACATGAATCCTGTTGATCCCCTTTCCATCCTGGTTTATGACACGGCCATAAACACCTCCCGAGAGCGTCATTGATGGCGGAGGCATAGCATTCATCCAAAACCTGTAAGTGAACGCATTTGCATCCTCAGGAGATGCAGAGGCGGTCGTGAAGACAGGCTCGAGTTTCAATGTAAGGTGACCGTTCCTGGGACATTGCCAGTAATAGGAGGCATTCTTGAGAACCTGATCGCCCCATATCTGATTCAGCCCTCCTGCATCAAAAAGGGATAGGCGCACACTGCGATCCAGTTCTGAGTAAACTTCTATGTAAAAATTGTATTGAAACTGTTCAAGCCCATAGAAATAAATCCAGTCCCTATCGTTTGTGGAATGAAATGTCCGAAGCTGTTTGAGAACGTTGCCCTGGTCTATTTGGATGGCAACAGGACTGGCCTGGTCTCGGATATTGTCCGGTTCAAAAGGGTCTTCGGTCTTTGGATCAATATTGATTGGTTCCGTCTCTGCAATTTGTGAGAATCTTATAACGGACTGTTCATAATTGTTCGGAGGCGTTATGCTGTCCTGTGGCTTTGCTGACAGAGGAAATAGAAGGATGGTGCATGACACGGTCATCACTGTAAAGATATGAAGACCATATCCACAAGACATCCTAATATTATGGTTCCTTAAAAATCTCATTTGTTTAACCAAACTTTGTTATCATTTCGTAATCACACGGTCTCCGACCCTGAATCGAGAAAGCAGCTTTTTCTGGGTTGGGAGCACAAGAGAGTACTCCCCGGATACTTCCTCTATCCTCCCTTCACCTATAATCTCCGCATCCCCTGCGAGCATTGTCTCCGGTATCTTCTGCTCCCCCTCTTTAGGCCGGTACACCCACAGCCGCATTCCCCTTTTTATCTGATCCTTTGTGCCGAGGTCTGTCAAGAAGGTCTTGTCATATAGCTCTACAATTTCACCTTGTGTCAGAGGGAACTCCTCGAGAAATCTTTGTGAGAGGCCCTTTGACAAGAAATCGATATCCTCCGGTTCCTTCCAATGGTTGTATATGTTTTCTATGCCCAATATCTCTCGAGTCTCCACATCGATCAACCGGGCGTAGATCTCCAAACAGCGGTTTTGCCCTTCCCAGTGTTCATAGAATGATCCGGCAAGCAGAACATCAGCGCCAATGCCTTTTCCTATTTTGAGGGCAGTATTTGGATCAATGGCACATCCGTAGGAGAGGTTCAATTCGTGCATGACTGCATCGATCCTTTCCCTTTCCAGTATCCTGAAACGTCCGGTGTCAAAAAAGGATGCCTGGAGCTTCTCTGTGATATAGGCTATCGAGCCCTGTGCAGGTGGTGCGAAAATGGGCACATCACCCTCCGTTACAATATCAAAGGGTAGGATTGCCATAGACCACCTTCTCCCGATTCTTTGTATCTCTGAAATCCTATATTCAACAGATGTCTTCAGTGGGGGGGAGGTTTTCCTGCTGTCTTGGGCATAAATGGTGATGGGGTTTTTCCCCTCTTCCTTGAGGGGTATGGTTCGGGTAAACGAGAAACGGATTGTATCCCCATATATGTATGAACGATATTTATGAAAAATTCTTCGAAAACGGGGGATTAGTGCCTCAGATTCATCCTTTGACAGGATTGATTCTTCATTGATCCATACATTGAGGATCTCTCTGCGAGATTCCACCCATCCGGTTACCACTACAAACGGTTCAAAAACTATAGACGGGCAGGGCTCCAAATGGATTACTGGGCCGTCCATATCCCCCTTTGCAAGAAGAGGCAGAATACGGCTCGAACATACCTTGATCTGTCTTGAGGGAACCGGTGAGGAGACATCCTGTGGCGGACCCCATGGGGAGCCCAGGGTGCCTTTTGTCGAATTGCCTGCCCGGTCCCACACACAGAAGGTCACCTGTGAGTAAAGGGGGACCTTTTTTTCGAATTCCCATATATTTTCATCATGTGTGATAGGTAATTCCTCATCTGCTATGATGAGTTTCTCTACCCCTGATGAATCATAAGCGATTCCCCTCAATGTGGCCATGGGGTCTTCAGACTCCAGTGCAATATCTTTGTGGGATAGCGGTGCAAACATGACGATCGGACCCTGTTGGTCCAAGATAACTCGAAGGTGTTTGACCGCACGGTTGCCTGAGAGGTCAGACACCTCACAACAAATTATATTCTCTCCGGGGCTCAGGGCGACCTCCTTCTTGAATGGAATGACAGGCTGGGCGAGTTCGATAAATAACAGTTCACCATGGATAGAGATCCCGGATACAAAGTAATCGTCTCTGGCCTCTCCCTCTATCACATAAGTCGATTGAGATGTGTAGATTAGGGTATTCTCGTCATCAACCCTTCCGATAAAGGAGATAGACGGCGGTGTTTTATCAAGCCCTGTTTCCTCCAACCACTTCCTCCTTGCCTCGTTGAGGTAATAGGTTGCCCTGGCAGAATCTGCTGATGCCAGGGATTGTGAAAGTTCATCCATGGCCTCCCTTATGCGTCCCTGGTTCAGATAGATGATTCCCAATTCCCTGTGCGGGAAATAATCCAAGAAGTGCATGCCATATGTCCTGGTCCTCCATTTGTCCTTCGGATTTTGCGCCATGGCGGAGTGGAATTCCGATATCGCCTTATCCGGGCATCCACCTCGGGCATAAGCAAGGCCGCTTCGATAGCAGCACTCCCAGTCAAAACGGTGCCTGCACTCAGAGGGAAGTTCATTGTGCAGGCAGGGTGAACGCTCAGCTATGGCACATCCTGAGAGAAGGAGGAGACAAAGAATGGAGGTCAGGATAAGCTCTTTGAGGTACTCACTGGGCCTGTCCATTGTTGTCCATACCGTCTTCCATCCTTTTCTCCAAGGATGCGATGAGTTGTTCACCAAGGAGCCTGCCTGCACCCTTTATGTCATATGGGTCAAAATATTCCGTAGCCCGCGCCGTGATGGCTGTTGTTTTTGTTTCCACCAAACGAAGGAACGCCTCTTTCCTGCGGGTTAACCGGGGAAGACGGCTGGGGTGTTCGAATACCTTTACAAAAAGTATTCCACGGGCATCAAAGATCTCTCCCAAGGAAAAACGGAGTTTGTCTTCAGTGAGATTCAATGTCTTCAATTCAAGCTCTCTGATCACAAAATCAAGGCGCTCCCTTTCCACCACGATATAGCCCGGCTGCTTTTCAAAGAAGGTGAGCAGTTCCTCTACCAGGATCTCCGTTTCTTCATCCTTTTTAACAGGATCCGATGGGATAATGCACAGCGTGTATTGACCATGCTCAATTGAAGAGGACAGGGCAGGAGAGACATTCTTGTCCCTATCCGAGTCTGCAGGTCTGTATCCTTGTTTCATGTTCTCCATGATCCTTTCGACAATCTCCCACTTCTTTTCCTCCCACTCCATGTCCGTATATTTCTTATAATCTCCGGCATTCCCTGTCTTCGGCCGATCCTGAAACCTTACGAAAAAAAAGAAAAGGATCATGCCTGCGATAACTGCCAGGGCAATCCATTTGCCCATTTTTTTTGGCAGATGGACCCCTTGAGCCCTTCTGGTGGCCTTATGATCAACGGATTCAAAGGCGTCATCCCCGGTCCGGGCAGGGGTGACACAGATGAAAAATCGCCGGAAAAACCGGGCTCGATTTTTTTTATTCTGTCGATCAACGGCGGATGGGTGGCAAAAAGCGACGCCAGGGCTTGGCTGAAAAACATGTGGCAGGCCTCGT
>JBLIRM010000138.1:0-8815 GCA_049472295.1 bacterium
CATACCATATAAGCCACTGCCAAAGCCAAAGCCATTGTATATTGAAGACGGATAATTGTAGATATTACCGGTCCCACTCACCAGTAAGCTGCTTCCGCCGTATAAGCCGCCGTACATGCCGTAATATGCATTGACCGGATTAATACAAAAAAGGCTGAAAGCAATGACAAGCGCAAAGATCAAGAATATACAAATTCTGTTCTTTCTCATCTTACTCACCTCCGGATTACCCTATTTCTCTTGGTGTTTTCTTAAAAGAAAATTTTCTTAAAAGAAAAATAGACACGAATCGACTTACAAAGATTTGTCTTAGTGTAACCTCCTTTCAGGCGCCCTATTCCTCCAAGGGCCAAAATATTAAGAAGATAACAGGTAGATATTAAAAACAAATTGAAAATTAGCTCAGAAGCACTTTATTAATATTCATAACAGGTGGAGAATGATTGTCAAGAGGAAAATGTTTTGTTTATTATTTTCAAGTTGTTGTACTATGAAGATAAAGTAAGTCTATTTTTGTTTTGATTTAGGGTAAAGACCATATGGAAATCTTTATATATTATACAATTTTTTCAAATTTTATGCCAATTTGGATCAATAAATATAAATTGTTGAAAAAATGATATTTGGTTGAAACTGAAAAAATAATTGCCTTCGTCAATTCGACCGCATAGGCGGGCCAAACGTCCAAATGGACGAATCATGAGAACAGCAAAGCAGGTCCATCTCAAATATTTTTTTAATGAGGGCAGCACATTTATTCATGCAAGATTTTTAAGAAGGTAACCGGCAAGTAACTCTGAAGTGCCTTTAACCAGAGCGGGTGATGCGCTTCCATGAAAATAGAGATGTCAAGTTTAGAATTTTATGGATAATTGGTTAGGGCAATAAAAAAGACTGGCCCTGAATCCCCTCTTCCAATCACTTCTGGTCTCGCTCTTATTCAATCCGTTCTCCCTTTTGGATGTTTTCCTGGGAGGACTGGTGGGATTTGTCTTTAAAATTGCAGGTATTTATATGAGATCCGGTAGCGATCCCATCGATTTTGTCATTCATGATGCCTTCCGGCCGTGGTTTACCGAGATCTTTTTTGCCTCGCAGAGATAATGAGGGAAGGGTTTGGCAAGGCTCAAATCATTAGGAAAACATGAGGCAGGCGATGGGAAGCTGTTTTCCCGGAGAGGGTTCGCTGAAAAATCCCTTTAAAAGGGGCGCATACCCAAGGTGCCAACGTGCTTGTCTGCGCCCCTCTAATCAATCATGCCGCAGTCTATTCTACAGTAATCTCAACCTCGAATGTACTCATAATTGTGCCCATCGAGTTCGTATATTCCAGAGTAATGGTGGTCGTGCCAGGGTCTTCTGCCTCAAAAAGCCATTGTTCAGTTCCGTATGTCTGCAGATATAGGGCGCTGTCAAAATCGACAACATCATCGTCCAGGTCATCGTCGTCAAGCACGTAATAATAACCGGAATTATGATACGCTGTCAGAGTGATGCTAATAATATCACCTTCATCAACGCTGATCTCGTCATCATTGTCACCCGAATCTAATTCTACATCAGCGTCTTCATAAGAAGTTGCGCTAGTGAAGCCGGATATCCCACTATATGATGACCCATAATAGCCGCTGTAATAAGGTGAATAGCCATAACCGGCATTGCCATAGTAACCGCCGGCATAAGGAGAATAGCCATAGGAGTTGCCATATTGAGAATAACCGGCATTGCCATATGGTGAATAGCCATAGGAGTTGGCATATTGAAAATAACCGGCATTGCCATATGGAGAATAACCTGCACTGCCATAAGGTGAATAGCCATAGGAACTGGTATATGGAGAATAACCATAACCGGTGTTGCCATAGCCGCTGGCATAGGGAGAATAGCCGTAGGAGCTGCCATATGGAGAATAACCTGCACTGCCATAAGGTGAATAACCATAACCGGCACTGCCATAATAGCCGCCGCCATATGCTCCGTAAGCACCATATCCATAAGCAGATGGATACGCACCGTATGTGCCGTAATTACCCATGGATGGATAGTAACCCGAATATCCAATATACTGTGCATTACAAGGGTTGAAGAATATAATGAAAATAATGAAGATGGCCGATAAAGATGCTATAAATTTGATCACATTCTTATAAGACAAGTATGACATTTTCTATTTAACTCCTTGTTGAATTGTTTTTTAAAAAATAATTATTTGATATAATAGAATTATTTTATAATATATCTTTTCCATCTATCCTCCTTTATCTAATTGCTTTTGTTATAATAACATGTTGAAGTAACAATTTAATTGATAAACTAAATATATTATCTATATTTGATATGCTTGTTATCATCTAATAATTAATTAAAAATAGGATTTTAATATTTCTATTTATTAGAATAATAATATTTTTGTCAGATTGAATATCATAATTATAGAAATCAAATCGATTTAAATGTCAATAACTTTAATATAATAAATATTAAATAGAGTAAAAAAGTTAGTATGATTTATATAAATGATGATAAAAGATATTTATTTTATATTTTTAAATTTTGGATATCATCGGATAATAATAATACTTCTTTCAGCATAAAAATCACTTCAAGATTCAAAAAATATCTTGATAAAGAAGTATATTTATCTTGAGATGTAGTTCATATCTTCAAAATATATTTAGAGCAACTATGATGCCAATACCATAAAGCAATGTAAGGTATTGAAAAATGATTATTTGTTAAGATTTAAAAAGGAACAGGGGCCCTGCAAATTCGCCCAGATGAACGATGGCAAGACCAAACGGGCGATAAGTTCAAATATCCCGCGATGCATTCTGGCTTGAAGAGATGGCTTTTCATTCCTCTTCCAACTCCAGGGCCGCGAACAAGTCCTTAAACGCGTTCTGGAGACGTTCCTGGTATCGACCATATTCCGCTTTGCGGATGTTTACCTGCACTAATAGAAAGGACTTCCTTGCCGATCTGTTGCCCTTTGATATCAAAGGGGTCAACATCTATCATCCGCATTTCGTTGAATTTCAGTTCCTCCCCGCGCCCCTATTTACCGATGTGCTCCTTTGGGATGAGATTAACCGGGCACTCCCTGTTAAAAAAAGAATGAGGATAAAAACGGGATAAGGATAAAGAGAAGTGGGATGCAAAATTAGAAGTGGGAGGTGTTCTGATGAGGGATTATGATCAATTTAACAGAATTTATATCGGTAGGGCCCAAGATGACCAGGTAGTTAACGATGCATAATTACGAAAGGCGTAAATTGGCTCGAAAAGCGAGATTGACAAGGACCTGCATGCAGAACTGCGGCTCATCCTTCGTCCGTCAGGTCGAATCTAATTGTTCCAGTCCCGTGGTGACCCGAGATGATTTATCAGTTTTTCAATGTTAACTCATTGTAGATATATTGCTAAATCAATATTAAATTCATGTAATTTTTTTGGCACATTAATTGATAGATACTGACTATAGTCCCTTTTAATCTTTATCTCCCGATCCCGGTAAGGAGTGATTTTAGGTTAATGGATATGAATATGGTTATAGAAATGACCTTTGGTTTGATGGGAGGGCTTGGCCTGTTTATCTACGGTGTCCACCTCATGGGGGAAGGTTTGCAAAAGGCGGCCGGAGATAGAATGCGCAAGATCCTTAGCAAACTTACCGACAAACCTGTCTTGGGCGTGCTGGTGGGCGCCGGGATAACCGCAATTATCCAGAGCAGCAGTGCTACCTCTGTGATGCTGGTGGGTTTCGTTAATGCAGGGCTCATGAGTCTTACTCAGGCTGTGGGGGTCATTATGGGCGCCAATATCGGAACCACCGTCACCGGCCAGATTATTGCCTTTAAATTAACAAATCTTGCCTTGCCTGCCATAGGTATCGGGTTTGGTTTGAGTTTCTTCTCAAAGAACAAAAAGATCAAAAATTGCGGGGAAGTCATTCTCGGTTTCGGCATCCTCTTCTTAGGGTTGAAGATAATGATGGATTCTGTGAAATTCTTGAGATCCAATCAATCCATTGCCAATACATTCGTCTTCATTGGTAATAAAGAGGGTTCTTTCTTCGGGCCTATTTTAGGTGTACTTGGGGGGATGTTTATCACGATGATCATCCAAAGCAGCAGTGCCACCATTGGTTTACTCATAGCCTTGTCAAGGAGTAAATTGATCAGTATTGATGCAGCCATCCCCATCCTTTTGGGAGATAATATCGGGACCTGTATCACAGCTCTGTTGGCCAGTATCGGCACCTCCCTGTCAGCCAAAAGAACGGCCTCAGCCCATGCCGCCTTTAATATCCTGGGGACCGTAATAATTCTTATCCTATTAGGTCCTTACAAAAGGCTCATCATATTTCTGTCAAAGGGAAATATCCCCAGACAAATCGCCAATGCCCATACCCTCTTTAATGTTATGAATACCATAATCTTACTCCCCTTTATTTCATATTTCATAAAGTTCGTTACCTTTATCATCCCAGGGAAAGAACCAGAGTGTCGATTCACGTCATACTATCTGGATAAGCGGCTTATAAGAACACCGGTTATTGCCTTGGAACAGGTTAAAAAAGAGATATTGCGCATGGCCAGAATCGCTGAGTCAATGATCCATGAATCCATAGACGCCCTCCTTAAAAAGGATGGAGATAAATTAAAGGATATTAATCATAAAGAGGGAATCGTTGATTTATTACAAAAAGAGATAACGGACTATTTGGTGGAGTTATCCCAGGAATCCATAACCCAGGAGGTTTCGAAAAAGATCAACTCATCAATGCGCATGGTCAATAATATTGAACGTATAGGGGATCATGCAGAAAATCTGGCAAAGGTGACTAATAGAAAATTGACGGGCAATGCATCCTTCACGAATGAGGCATTACAGGATGTCAAAGTCATGTATCAGGAAACGTCGGATTTTTATAAAGACATTATAGAGGCCATAGAAAAAGAAGACAAAGAATTGGCCAATTCTTCGTTGCAGAGGGAAAAGAGAATCAATAAGCTAAATTATGAATTCAGAAACAAGAACATCCATAGACTCAATAAAGGAAAGAGCGATGTCATATCAGGACTGATCTTTTCTGATATCATCACCCATTTCGAGAAGATCGGAGATCACTCATTTAATATAGGAGAAGCGGTTTTGGGGATCAAATAATATAATGCCTTGTCAATCAAGAAATGTCATTTCGAGCGAAGCGAGAAATCTCAAGATTTCAGAGCCTGTTCCGAGTGAAACGAGGAATCTTCTTAGGCTCCTCGAAATGACAGAGTATCGTTGACATGACAGTAGGTCTCATTCCTCCTCAAGCTCCAGTGCCGCGGTCAGTTCCTTAATCGCTTCTTCCAGCCGTTCCTGGTATCGACCGTATTCCACCCACTCCCCCTTCTGGATGCTCTCCTGGGCGGCCTGATAATACTGAGTCACCCTTTTTGCCAGATCGATGACGGAGTCTTCGTCTGTCCGGGCATGGGCCACCTCCGCATCCAGGGAGAAGGGGAGTCCTGTGTCCTGTATATCGAAGATCTTCTCTAATGCGCTGGTAAGGCTCTTCCCCATCTCAACCTTCTCTCCATACACTGCAATCACACGTTTGAGCTCAGGAAGACTGCTTTTATCGGTGGCCACGAGATAGACGGGTTCGATGTAAAGGAGCGATTCCTCGATGGGGATGACCAGCAGATCCCCTCTCACCACATCCGACCCCTGCTGGCCCCATAGTGTCAATTCCCTCGAGATCTTGGTCTGCTGATCAATACGGGCTTCCACCTGACGGGGGCCGTAGATCAATTTTTCCTTGGGGAACTTATACACCATCAGCCTGCCATAATCGGGTCCATCGCACTGGGCGCACATCCATGAGATGGTATTGCTCTTGTTATCCGGGGTGAAGGGAACCATCAGGAGAAATTCTTCCTGCATTCGCTCAGGCAGACGCATTATTATGTAATACCCCTTCATGAGGAACCGTGTTCTTCCGGAGAGACTCTTTTGCATGGGCAAGTCCCATAAATCCTCCTTATTGTAAAAGACCTGGGGATCCTTCATGTGATATGCCCGGTACATTTTGGCCTGGATTTCAAAGAGGTCCCGGGGATATCGGATATGAGCCCGAAGATCTTCCGGCATCTCAGAGAATGGTTTGAAAAGCCGGGGGAATATCTTCCGGTAGGTCAGAATAATGGGGTCTGATTCATCCGTGATATAAAAAATGGTGTCACCGTTGTATGTATCAATTACTGCCTTCACTGAGTTGCGGATATAGTTGATCGCTTTCTGCCTGGACTGCTTGTCTGCGAAAACTCCATGGGCTATCTGTCCGGATGTGTCGGAATCCTGGCCCAAAACATACCGCTCGGAATAGGGGTATTTATCCGTGGTCGTATAGGCATCCAGTATCCAGAAGATGCGGCCTGTTTCTGTTGCAACGGCATAAGGGTCATGATCATAGGTCAGAAAGGGGGCCAGGGTTTTGACCCGTTTTCTGATCTGGCGATGCAGCATGATGCGGCTTTTCGGGGTAATATAGCTGGTGAAAAGAATCCTTGGCTCAAAGAATTTTATGGAAAAGACCACCCGGTTGAGCAGGGAGCCGATGGGAACTCCCCCTTTCCCCTCATATCTCGAGTAGACATTGATATCTCCCTTGGGATAATCGAATTCCTGGGATTTGCTGTTGACAATCACAAAAGCATCGGTCTTTTCCCCGTAATAGATCTCCGGCCGCGTAATATGGAGCGTCGTCTGACTCACCGGCGGGATATCTTTAATGACAAGGTTGGGCAATCCCTTTTCGGTCATGCTATTTACCGGACTCATACACAGACCGTAGCCATGCGTATATTTGAAATATTGATTTTCAAAGGTCTGGGCCTGCAATGGGAGGTTCCCCTGATCGAGCTCCCTGGCCGAGAGCATGACCTGCGTTTTTTCACCGTCAAGGGTGTAGCGGTCCTCATCCACGCCTGCAAAGTTGTAATAAAGCCGCATCTCCTGCAATTCCCTGTAAGTTTGACGTAACGGATTCTTATCCCACAGTTTTATATTTTTAATTGTGGCAGAATTTTTCTGGATATCTTCGAATGTCAGGTTCGTGGATGCCTTGAAATCCCTCTCCTCAATTCGATCCAGATTGTATCCGAGCCGGGTATACCGGATATTATGCAGAATATAAGGCATCTCCTTGGTCAACTCACTGGGCTCGACCACAAATTTTTGGACCGCCCAGGGAGCCAACCCGCTCGCAAGAACCTTTAGAGCTAAGAGCGCAACCAAACCGATAAGCGGCCATTTCCATCCCCTGGCGGAGGAATTGATCCAGAATATAAAGGTGCATATCAGGGCAATGCAGATGATGATCCAATAGGCAATCAATTGGGCGTTCATATCCGTGTATCCGGCGCCGAAAGCCACTCCCCTTTCAGAATAAAGGAGCGCCAGGGTTTTCAACCATCTGTTCCAGGCAATGATCAGTAATATAAATCCGGCCAACACGGAGATATGCACCTTTGCCCTCCGGGTAAACATGAATGCACCCCTTGTGAGATTCAGGGTCTTATCCTTTAAGTAGATCAGACCCACCAGCAAAGTGATTATAAGCAGAGCACTCAGGAGCCATCTTTGTAAAAAGAGATGCACAGGGTAGGAAAATATGAAAAAACCGATATCCTTCCGGAAAATGGGGTCCGGAAGTCCGAAGGGGGTTTGCCGCCAGAAGCGCAGAAACGCACCCCATTTGAGGATAGCCGGCCATGCCCCCATGGCAATACCGAGGAGAACACAAATCAAGATCAAATAACGGTTCACCCTATCCGGTTCAACTTGAATCACCCTTATGTTGTTAAGGTCATCCGTTCGATAGGAGAATTCCCATTCCGTCCTGGGGGAGGGGCCTATCTTTCTGGCAAGATATATGTTAATGCCTGCGATCAGGATGAATAGGGTCCCAAATAGCATGCCCAGCAATCCCTTAGCTAACAAGACGGTCCAGAATACCGGGGCGTAATTCAAGGCCCTGAACCAGAGTAATTCCCCATAGATCTCGGCCAGTTCTACAATACTGATCACCAGCAAAAAGATGAGGCAAACACGAATGATGAATCGTTTTTCGATATGCATACGTTCTCCCGCAGCTAACTGGTTTCATGTCAACGATAATCTGTCATTTCGAGGAGCCGAAGAAGATTCCTCGTTTCAGTCGGAACAGGCTCTGAAATCTTAAGATTTCTCGCTTCGTTCGAAATGACATTTTTTGAAATGACATTTCTTGATCGACACGGCACTATTGAAAAGCCTGCATAGTTTTCGGGAAACTATCCAGGCTGTCTATATCAACGGCCACATCCATGATCAGTCTTTACACAGATATCAACAACGTCTATAGCAGATCACTTCTGTGGCCGGAGCATGACAAAAAAAATTAGAACCAGCTTTGCATCCCGAACCCCGGCCCACCAAAGGGACTGAATCCAAAGCCGCCCTGGGGTGCATATCCGAAACCGCTTTGGAGTCCACCAAAACCGGACTGCGGGGCGTATCCATATCCGCCTTGGTATCCGTAACCTTGCGATGTGTATCCGTATCCGCTTTGTGGCGAATATCCGTACATGCCTTGCGTTCCATACCCGTATCCGGCTTGCATTGGGTATCCGTATCCGCTTTGCATGCCATATCCGGATAGACCCTGTGTTCCATAATACCCGTATCCGGTTTGCATCGGGTATCCACTTTGCATGCCATATCCGGATAGACCCTGTGTTCCATAATACCCGTATCCGGTTTGCATCGGGTATCCACTTTGCAT
>JBLIRM010000139.1:0-8806 GCA_049472295.1 bacterium
GAAAAGGGTCTTTGATAAGGTAAGGATGGTGGCCCCTACAAGAACCACCGTTCTTCTGACAGGTGAGACCGGAACAGGCAAGGGTGTGTTGGCCAAGCTTATCCATCGTCATAGTAATCGATGTGATAATCAATTTATCAGCGTGCATTGTGGGGCCATTCCGGATACCCTTCTCGAGAGCGAATTGTTCGGGCATGAAAAGGGGGCATTCACAGGTGCTCATCAAAGAAAACTGGGAAAATTCGAGATCGCCCATTCAGGAACGATCTTTCTGGATGAAATCGGAACAATCACTCCCTCAGCTCAGATAAAGCTTTTACAGGTGCTCCAGGACAGGACCTTTCAGCGGGTTGGTGGGGATGAGGTCCTGGACACCGATGTAAGGATAATCGCTGCATCCAATATTGATCTTAAGAAAATGACATACGAAGGTGGATTTAGAAAGGATCTGTTTTATCGGTTAAATGTATTTCCGATTGAAATCCCCCCATTGAATGAAAGGATTGAGGACCTTCCCCTGCTCATAGACATCTTTTTAAAGCGGTTGAACAAGCTCCACTTAAAGAAGATAAAGGGGATTCACCCTCAGGTATTGGATGCATTTATGCATTATACCTGGCCCGGGAATATCCGTGAGTTGGAGAATCTTGTCGAGCGTGCCTGTATCCTGGAAACTTCTCCGGTCTTAACGCCGCAGAGCTTTCCGAGTGATCTGTTCGCATTTGATCCCTCTCTGGCCAAGATATCGCTGGATATTTCCCTCAGCCTGGCCGAGGTCAGACATCGGAACATCGAAAATGTCGAAAGAATCTACTTAAAAGAACTGCTGACAGCTAACAAAGGCCGGATCAATGATACAGCCAGAGATGCAGGGATCACTCCCCGTCAGCTTCATAAACTGCTAACAAAATATGGTATCCACAAAGAAGAATTTAAATAGTTTTTAACCCATGCCTTTTCTGAAAGTATCGGAATTAAAAGTTCCGATATTTTTTTTGGAATGAACTTCCGATTCCCCTTTTCCCGTGATTCAAGATTTTTGCATAAAAATCCCTTAATTCGTTGAATTAAAGAGACTTTAATCTATGATGGGCAGGTGCTTTTCGATCCTCTTTCCATAAAATATCCCTCAGAAAGAAACAGGCGAAAAGGCCTTTTTTGAAATTTTGAATAAACATTCCTAAATCCCTGCCATAAAGCCACAGACATGTAGGTCCCCTAAATCTTTGATACAGGAATTCATAGTTCCGATTTTTTGGAGCTTGAGAAAAATATATAATTAATTCAATATGTTAACGTTTGGCACATGGATTGCTCCATCTTATTCGAGTCTTTGATCTGAACTTTTAAACATGGAGAGTACACCATGAAAAATACCTGTAAAAATAAAAAAGAGACCTTAATGGGCATAATCACTGCCGTTGAATGGGATGAAGATGATAATGTGGTTGCTATCGCAATATCCACGCCGGAAGAGGAAGAATACCGGATCGAAGACAATCCGGTAGGGGCCGAGTTGTTGGACCTCATCTATGAATCCGTAAAAGTAACCGGAACCGTTATTGAAAAAGAATTTGGAAATAAATCCATCCGGGTGGATAGTTACAAATTGGTTAATGATGAGCAATATGATGATGAATTCGAGTAAGTCCTGAGGTTTTGTTTTTTTGGGGAGAATAAATTTTAGGTAAAGGAGAATATAGCAGAAAAATGAGAAAACATGTTTGCTTGATTCAGAAAAAGGATTCTACGGATTTCAGTGAGGAATTTGAACCTCCGGGTAAGATCTGTTGCATCGATCAAGGATGCAAAGATTACCCCCTAACAGAAACATGTTTAAAGGTTCCGATCGATCTGCAAAGGTCTTTTGTTGATCCTCAAACCAATGATCGATCAGATACCTTTCGAAAACGCTTTTACCCTTATGTGACCATTTCCGAATGGAACGATTGGAAATGGCAATTGAAAAATCGAATCCATAGTCAAGAGGGATTGGAACGTATTGTCGAACTCTCCAGAGATGAGATCGAGGGGATTCAGCGGCATAAGGGTTCGCTTCCTTTATGTATTACACCTTATTACGCAAGCCTTATTGATGGAAATAATCCCGCACAGGCCATACGCCGAAGTGTCATTCCTGTGAGTGCCGAATTTATGAAGGGTCCTGGTGAAGCAGACGACCCCCTTGAAGAAGACAAACATAGCCCGGTTCATGGCATCGTGCACCGCTATCCGGATCGGGTATTATTGCTGGTGACCAATTTTTGCTCGACTTACTGTCGTTATTGTACACGATCCAGAATGATAGGTATTGATAGCAAAAAGAATTTCAACATGACCTATTGGAAGGAGGCCATTGCCTATATCGAAAAAACAACGACAATCCGGGATGTCCTGATATCCGGAGGCGATCCTTTGACTTT
Organism: bacterium; assembly: GCA_049472295.1. GTDB lineage: Bacteria > SZUA-182 > SZUA-182 > DTGQ01 > JAFGSM01 > JBLIRM01. Next base: position 2,424 of record JBLIRM010000139.1, read on the forward strand.
GCCGGATGAGCAATTGTCATGGCTGTTGTCCCGTTTGCGTCGGATACCCCATATCGAATTAATTCGAATCGGCACCAAGGTCCCCGTGGTTCTGCCCCAGCGGATCACCGGATCCCTGATCAGAATCCTGAGAAGATATCATCCCCTATGGATGAGTATCCATGTAATCCATCCGGATGAAATAACCCCTGAGATGAGCCAGGCGTGCTCCCTTTTGGCGGATGCCGGTATCCCCTTGGGAAGTCAGACGGTCTTGCTTTCCGGCATGAATGACGACCTGGAGACCATGAAGCGGTTAGTACATGGTTTGGTTAAGGTCCGGGTAAAACCATATTACCTTTATCAATGTGACCCTGTCACAGGATCTGCTCATTTTCGTACGCCTGTAAAAAAGGGGCTCGAAATTGTCAGAGGTTTGAGGGGATATACTACCGGATATGCCGTACCCACATATGTCATTGATGCCCCCGGAGGGGGAGGGAAAATCCCATTGTTTCCCGAAACAGTGGTGGGCCGGGATGGCGATGATCTGTTATTGAAAAATTATGAAGGTAATATTTATCGTTACCCTGATCATGGGGAGATCCCTGAATAGGGATCTCATCAGATTTGATGAAAGGGGGGATATGTTTTAGTAAATTTTTGTCATCACAATGAACCAAAATTGGAAAAATCATATAAAATTTGGAGAGACCAAAATGAAGGGAAAATTTTCTATCTGTGTTTTGATTCCTTTGATCCTTGGATTATGTGTGATATTCTTGAATACCCCTGCCTTCGCATTTTTTGAGCCTTCCACAATTGTCATAGCCAGGGCTGAAGAATCGAATTACATATTCAGCGAGGCCGAAGAAGATATGAAAGAAGAGGACTGGCTTGTGATTCCCGAGGAAGTTCAGGAAGAAGGGGATGAGAATCAGATCTATATACCGAACCCGGAAGAGGGGGAGGATTTTTATAAGTATGTGCCATATGAATCGGATGAAAGATTTTCGGGACCAGAAGATTCTGAAGAGGAGCCTGAGGATACGGAAACCAGGAGATAACGGTTAGGACCTTTTGAGCGCCCGAAGCTCTTCTGCTATAAGGATGGCTTCGGGCCCATCTTCAAACCGTTTCTTCGCTGCGCTCCTCGCAGTGATTCTGTAAATTACTCTTTACGAGGTTATCTCGATTTGGCTGGCTCAAAGGAAAGCATAATGATCATCGGTATCTGCTACGACCTGAAAGATGATTATCTGGCGAAGGGATTCAGCCAGGAGGATACGGCGGAGTTCGACAAACCGGAGACCATTGATGCCATAGAAAATGCCTTGCATGAATTGGGCTTCGATACGGATCGTATCGGGCACATATGGCATCTCACCTCTCGTCTTGCTCAAGGAGATCGATGGGATCTCGTGTTTAATATTGCCGAGGGATTGAGAGGTTTCGGTCGTGAGGCCCAGATCCCCTGCCTTTTGGATGCGTACGATATCCCTTACACCTTCTCGGACCCCCTGGTACTTTCCCTTACCCTTCATAAAGGAATGAGTAAACGGATCATCCAGAACCTTGGTATCCCTACCCCGGCTTTTAGCGTCGTAGGATCAGAGGCGGATGCCATGAAGATCGGTCTCCCCTTTCCGCTTTTTGCAAAGCCGGTTGCCGAGGGAACCGGCAAGGGGATATCCGCGTCATCAAAGATTAGGAACCGGACCGAATTGATATCCGTATGTAGTAGGCTTCTGGAAGAGTATCATCAGCCTGTGCTTGTGGAAACCTTTCTCCCAGGCCGTGAGTTCACCGTAGGGATCGTCGGAACGGGAAGAGATTCGAGCATCCTGGGCATTATGGAAATTCTTTTTAAAAACAACGAAGAAGGCAATATCTATTCCTTGTCTAACAAAGAGAATTATAAGGAGCAGGTGGAATACCTGCGGGTGAATGATCTCATGGCAGAAAGGGCCAAACAGATATCCTTGGCTGCATGGCGTGGTTTTGGGTGTAAAGATGCCGGAAGGATCGATCTTCGGGCGGATGCCCAAGGCCTTCCTCATGTCATTGAAATCAATCCCCTGGCGGGTTTGCATCCAGTGGACTCGGACCTGCCTATTCTTTGTAGCCTGGCCGGCATCACCTATCATGAATTGATCGGGATGATCATGGAATCGGCCATGAAAAGACTGAGATTTAAGACCGGCAATGCGCCCGACTCGAAAATCCGTTATTCGGGTGTACATGTTGAGCGTTGATAGACCAGAAATGAAGATATTGCTTTTGCATGATCTGATCCCTGATGGTGCATCCGAGGATGCAAAGGATGTGCTGGTGCAGGCAGAGGCAATTTCCAAGGCCCTGTCAGATTTGGGCCATCGGATAACCACGCTGTTTTTCACCCTGGATATCCGGGATATCATAGACGCAGTTCGTGGGGCAGCACCCGATATTGTTTTCAACCTGGTGGAATCGGCAGCCGGAGACGGTTCTTTGATATTTGCCGCCCCAGCGCTCCTGGACCACATAAAGATCCCCTATACCGGTTCAAAGACCGATGTACTTTTCCTGACATCCAACAAGCTGCTTTCTAAAAAGATTCTAAGGGCATCAGGGCTCCCCACACCGGACTGGTTCACTATGGAAAATGGCAGTGAAAAGTCGGTCCAATGCCATTCTCCTTATATCATCAAATCGGTCTGGGAACATGCATCCATAGGACTGGGTAATCATTCGGTGGTTATCCCCCGGGATGGTACTCATATCAATGATGAAATAAGGTCTCGGAAAAAGGCCATGGGAAGGGATTTCTTTGCGGAATTGTACATCGAGGGCAGGGAGTTCAATATCTCTCTCCTGGAAAATGATCGTGGGGTGGATTGCCTTCCACCTGCGGAGATAAGATTTATCGATTTCCCAAAGGGGAAATGGAAGATACTGGACTACTCCTCAAAGTGGGAGAAAGGTGCCTTTGAATATCAGCATACAGTTCGATCTTTTGATTTACAGGATAAAGATAACGATCTGGTTTGCAGGTTGAAAGAAATAGCAAAAGAATGCTGGGAGATATTCCATTTGCGCGGTTACGCCAGGGTCGATTTCAGGGTGGATCAGGATGAAAGGCCCTGGATACTGGAGATAAATGCGAATCCCTGCCTTGCTCCGGATAGTGGGTTTGCTGCCTCAGCCGCACAGGCAGGTCTACATTCCAATGAGGTTGTGAAAAGGATTCTGGATGCCTCATTGAGCTAAGGTTTCTAATGGCCATTATTTCAAAAAGAAGATGATTTTTATTTTTTATATGGTTGATGAGCAATGCCTGACGTGATTAAAAAACAGGGTATTATCTTTCGTGAAGAGATGTTTCTCTCAGATCTGAAAATGATTCGGGAGATTATCGAGTCGAGCCAAGTCTTTTCCCCTCAAGAAGTGGAGATTGCCCTTGACCTGGCTTCAGAACAGCTCAGTAAAGGGATCAGTAGCGGCTATCATTTCCTTTTTGCCGATCAATCGGATCATACTGTCGGTTTTACATGCTTTGGACCCATTCCAGGGACTGAGGGCAGCTTTGACCTTTACTGGATAGCAGTTCATAAGGAATGCCAGGGTCTGGGTCATGGGAAAAAACTGCTTGAAAGGACCGAGTCTCTTATCAAGGCCATGGGAGGAACACGAATCTATATCGAGACATCCTCGCGAAACACCTATGAAGGTACACGTTTATTTTACCTTCATATGGGATATGGGGAAGAGGCCGTGTTGAAGGATTTCTACTCCCCTGGGGATGCCAAGGTGATCTATGTCAAAAAAATGAAATGAATCATTCAAGTGGATCGGATGGTTGCTTTGCTCTGTCCTTCTCATCCAGCGTATGAAGGGTAATCTGGGTGAAGGGGATTATCCATCCGTATTGGTTGCAGGCATCCACGCAGATCCTTTGGATAGCCCTGGAAAGGCATTCGTAGTCCTTTGCAGCCCGCCCCGAAAAGGAGGCAAGAACCATGAGGTCCAGGGAGGAGTATCCGGCCTCCTTGAATTCGACCCGGATGTCCATCAGGACATCCCCATGTCCTTCCTTTGTCAGTTGTCCCAGCAGGAATTTTTGCAACAGATCAGGTACCTCTCGGGTGCTGACGGCCTGGTGCTTATAGTCGATGCCAAAAGTAACCTTAAGACGGAAATTGGTGGAAAGGTTATTGGGATTCTGCTGCAAAAAACCCAATGTCTGATACATCTTGTGGCTGCCCCCCAAAAGGACTATCTCCACAATCTCAGGGGTCTGGTTGACCACCTTTCCGTAAGTACCGTCTTCCAGAATGACCCAGTCCCCTTCCTTGGAAGGGAACCAGGGTTCATCCGGATGATAGGGCCTGGAGTGCAAACCCATGAGATCCCTGAGCGGGAGCCTGATCATCCCTCCCTTCAACTCGGGATTGACCAGAGGGGTAAAAAAATTCAGCGTCTGGACCTTCCAGGGAAGACCGTTGTATACCAGACGCTCGTTCTCCTTCACAGGACCAAGATTCAATAATAGCTTGGCCTGTTCCCAAAATCGCGGGATGGCCTGTCTGGCTGCCCAGGCTATCCCGAAAAGGAAAATAATGGCCAGGCCCAGCAGGACCCAATCCCCGGCAATATAGAGCACGAGCAATAAACCGGTTGTAGCAGCCACAAATGTGAAGATATGAAATGCCAGTGCAATAAGTCGGGTGTAGAGGGATCTTTTTTTTGACTTCCGGACAGGGATGATCCTTGAGGAATAATTATAAAGGAAATGGAGCAGCAGCCAGATCAATACAAAGGTCAAAAGTGCAAGGAAAAGATTGCGCCCGCGGCTCTTAAAGAAAACCCGAATTATGCTTTGGACCGACCTAAAAAAAGATTGCTGCCCCTTTTGTCTTTCCGTAAGCTGGTATTGAGCCACGGCCAACTGGTTGGCAATCTGTTGGTGTTTTGCTGTCCACCTCTTTTTCAATTCCCTTAAATATGCCTTGAGCCTCTTATCCTTTGTCTCCTCCATATGGTCATGGATGTTCTTTATCCCATTTTCCATGCTCAGGATCTGCTCTTTATAGAATGACACCTCGTTTCGAAGCCGTTCAATCTCCCTGGGGCGCGCTGTAGCGTTTCTCAACTCCTGAAGGATCGGACCAAACAGATCCTGTATTTCATCCTTCCAGTCGAATGCCCTTTTGGGCTCTTTTTCGAAGACCTTTAAATCCACCCCGGATGCAATGACTTCAAAGTTTTCCTGGAGGACTGCAATCCGTTGATTGAGTTCGGTCATTGTATTGACAATGGAGATTTTGATGTCCTCGATCTCAACGGACTTAAGTTCTTCCTCTTTATCTTTGAGCTGATCCTGCAAAACGTCCAGGGACCGGGCAATAATTTCAAGTGTGGTCAGCGTGGTAGTGTTTTCATCAGAATAATCCTGCAGATTAGCCGCAGGCAGATTTGCATCAGCGGTTGATTGCCCCCAACTGCTCCCCTGGTTAAAAAGAAGAAAAAGGGTAGCGGATATAAATAAGATAAACAGGATGGACTTTTTTTTCATACCTCTCGAACCTTTAATTTTGATCATTCCCTGTTTTTGATGTGGCCTGTATCAATCTTTTAACCTTTAAGAATTCGTTGTCCTTCCCCTCATGTTTCGACCATCTTCCGATCTCTTTCATATCAACATGATTACTTTCCGTTACAAGGAGGGCCTGTTCCAGACACTCCCTGTCATTCCAATGGTAATAACAGGCAAGTCTATCCTTTACGCAGTCTGTTGGGGAAAGAAGCCGCAGTTTGCCGGTAGGCAACTCCATCTCCACAATGTCTCGTACGGGTTCATTGCCAATGCTCAGGGGACCTGGTGGAAACTCTACAAAAAAAGGTGTATCATGATGTTTGAAGTGTCTGCCTTCTTCTTCGAAACCGATTTCAGACATGATTCCCCTGATCTTTTTTCTGCCGCTCGATACATTTTCCACAAAATCCAAGTCCAATGACTGATAACGGTTTGTAGTGTAAATAGATACGCACGCGCCTCCGGAAAGGACCACGTTTATCCCATGTTTCATGAGGTGGGAACAAACAAAAGCGCCTAATTCACCTATGGACATCCCTGCGATTGATTTCATAATGGCTTACCCTTCCTTCTGGGTCTGCGTCTAACCATTATGAGTCTGTCCCTTTCCTCTGATGGATAAAAAGACAATGCCTTTTCCAGTAATGCCTTTAATTCATTCAAAAATGGATATCTCGGGTTTAGTACATACAACCTTGTTTTCCCGGCATTCCTGCTAAAGAGGATCCCACCAGCTTCCAATCTTTCAAGCTGTTTCTGAATAGGATTCAAATCGGTTTTGAAAAAACGCGCGATCTGCCTTGCATAACCTTCATCTCTGGAGTATAAA